>NZ_KV788679.1:0-9210 GCF_001807385.1 Brachybacterium sp. HMSC06H03
GCCGCCACCAGGGGCAGGCCGCCGAGCTCGCCGAGCGCCCGCACCACCGCCCCGGCCTGCGCCTCGTGACGGGCGAGCGCGTTGTACAGGGCACCGTGCGGCTTCACCCCGCGCACGCTGGTCCCCTCCGCGCGGGCCATCGCCTGCAGCGCCCCGACCTGGACGACCACCTGGTCCGTGAGGTCGTCCGGGGCGATGTCGAGGAAGCGTCGGCCGAAGCCCTGCAGGTCCGGATAGGCGACATGCGCCGTGATCGCGACGCCGCGTGCGGCGGCTGCCCGGCAGGCGGCGCGCATCGTCGAGCCGTCCCCGGCGTGGCCGCCGCAGGCGATGTTCGCGGTGGTGACGACCTCGAGCATCGCGGCGTCGTCCCCCATCGACCAGTCGCCGAAGCCCTCCCCGAGGTCGGCGTTGAGGTCGACGACGGCGGTGGCGGTCATGGGCGGGCTCCTTCGTCCGACGGCGGGGTCCTCCCCATCGTCGGCCCCGACCGCGCGGACGTCATCCCGCTCTGCGTCCGACGGGACGCGCAGGCGCCATGCCGCGCGTTCGCATGCCCCGGCCCGCAAGAGTTTCCCAGCCCTTCTGCGCCTGGGACGACTCATGGACGCCGCGCCATGAGTCGCCACCGGCACAGAACCTGGCCGGCCGGGGTCCGGGCGGCGGCGGCTGGTGCGGCCCAGCACCGAGGGCCGGAGTCGAGGTTCTGCACCGCTGAGGAGCCGTGCCGGCGATGAGATGAGTCCCCAGCGGCGCAGAACCTGCGGCCCCCGATAGCCTCGGGGGATGAGCGCGACCCCGGCGTCCCCTGCCCCTGACGCGTCGGCCGATGCGTCGACACGGATCCCCGACCTCCCCGCCGGGATCGGCGGCACCGATCCGACCGCACCGCTGCAGTACACCGCCGAAGACGTCGCCGCCGCCCGTGACCTGCTCGAACGGGTGCGGAGAGGGGAGGCGACGGTACCGGATGGCATGTCTCGCCCGTCCGGCCCGCCAGCCGTCGTCCAGCCCGACCCGTCGGTCTCACAGGACGACGTCGTCCATCCCGACCCGTCGGTCTCACAGGACGACGGCGGCCGGCCCGACCCGTCGGCCGCCCAGGAGCCCGCGCCGGTGGTGACCCTGAGCGATGAGCAGATCGCCGCGCTCGACGGCTACGAGCGCCGCCAGTTCGTGGCCCTGCCCTGGCTCGACGCGCATCCCGAGCAGCGACGCGTCGCCGCGGCCGTCGCGCTGCGCGGCATGATCGCCGGCGGTCAGGTCCTCACCCGCACCGCCCGGCACGAGGAGGGGCCGCGCTGGCGGGCCATCCCCGAGATCTCCGGCTGCCTCGTGCTGCGCCGCACCGCGGAGTCGTTCACCACCGCCGAGCGGACCGTTCGCACCGAGGCCGGGCCGCAGGTCCACCGCCTGCACTGCTACAGCCACCCCGGCGGGGTGCTCGAGGAGGAGACGACGGCCGACGGCCTCCACCGCTTCACCGTCCTCCGCGCCGAGGAGGCGACCGTGCGCCTGGCCGCCTTCCTCGACCCCGCAGGCCTCGCCGATCCCGCCGCCGATGCCGAGTCCGACACCGGCGGCGGGAGCGTCCACGTGCGCGGCTCGGAGCTGCCCGCCCACCCGCTCGCCGCGCAGCTCGCCGCGACCCGGGCGCTGACCGTCCTGACCCGCGTGCGCACGGCCGACGGGACCGTCCAGCAGCTCAGCGCCTACGCGACCGCCGGCGGGATGCTCACCATGGAGGCCCTCGACCCCGGCGTCGAGGACCCGCGCCTCGAGTTCCGCCGCGTCGGCCCCGCGTCCCTGCGCGCGCTCGCGACGGTGCTGGTCAGCGGCCAGGGCGCGCCGCAGTGACGCTGCCGGCGGGGGAGCACTCGCGGTCATCGGCGCGGGGGTCGACGCCGCTCCCAGGACCGCCCTCCGCGCCTCGATCGGACCCCGACCTCACATCCCCGGCCGCCCGCGCGTCTGCAGGGTGATGACCATGAAGATCCCCTACGAGACCGCGGTCCAGCGGCACGGCCCCACCGTGCTGCGGGTGTGCTGCGCCGTGCTCGGCCCGGGACCCGACGCCGAGGACGCCTGGGCGGAGACGTTCCTGGCGGCGCTGACCTCCTGGCCCGATCTCGCGGAGGACACCAACGTCGAGGCCTGGCTGGTGCGCGTCGCGCACCGCAAGGCCATCGACGTCACCCGCCGCCGGGTCCGGCACGCCGTGCCCACGGACGACCTGCCCGAGCAGACCTCCCGCCGTGGGAACCCCGGCGGGGACGACGGGGTCTGGACCGCCGTCGCGGCCCTGCCCGAGCGGCAGCGGCTCGCTGTCGCCTATCACTACCTCGGCGGACTCCCGCACGCCGAGACCGCCGCCCTGATCGGCGGGAGCGCCGAGACCGTCCGCCGCGCCTCGGCCGACGGCATCCGAGCCCTTCGACGGACCTTCGCCGCGGGCGACGACACGGAAGGAGCCGCGCGATGACCGATACCCCGAGCCTCCCCGAGCACCTCACGACGAACGAGCGGGAGGCGCTCTTCCCGCTCCCCGACCCGGCCCTGGCAGGACTCCGCGCCCGTCTCGTGCAGCAGGCCGACGACGCCGGCCTCGTCGAGGTCGCCTATCGCACGCTCGACACCCCCGTCGGCCCCCTCCTGCTCGCCGCGACCGCGCAGGGCCTGGTCCGCGTCGCCTTCGAGCGCGAGGGCTTCGACGCCGTGCTCGCCGCTCTCGCGACGAGGGTCAGCCCCCGCGTGCTGGAGGCGCCGCGCCGGCTCGACGAGGCGGCCGCCGAGCTGGAGGAGTACTTCACCGGCGCCCGCCGCCGCTTCGACCTGCCTCTGGACCGCGCCCTGTCCACCGGCTTCCGCGAGAAGGTCCAGCGCGTCCTGCCCCGGATCGACTACGGCTCCACCCGCTCCTACAAGGAGATCGCCGAGCTCGTGGGCAGCCCGCGGGCCGTGCGCGCCGTCGGCACCGCCTGCGCCACCAACCCGCTGCCGATCGTCGTGCCCTGCCATCGCGTGCTGCGCACCGACGGCGCGCTCGGCGGCTACATCGGCGGCCTCGATGCGAAGACCGCCCTGCTGACCCTGGAGAGGACCGCATGACCGCCCCTGACCCCCGCACCGGCCCCGACACCGGCACCGGCACCGGCGCCGGCTCCGACACCGACGTCGTGATCGGCGAGGACGGCCTGGCCCGCCCCGCCTGGGCGGCGAGCGACCCGATGCTGCGCGAGTACTACGACACCGAGTGGGGCATGCCCGTCCGCGACGAGCAGGGCATGTACGAGCGGATCAGCCTCGAGGCTTTCCAGGCCGGGCTGTCCTGGGCGACGATCCTGCGCAAGCGGCCCGCCTTCCGCACCGCCTTCGACGGCTTCGACCCCGAGGCCGTCGCCCGCTACGGCGAGGCGGAGGTCGAGCGGCTCATGGCCGACGCCGGCATCGTGCGCAACCGCGCGAAGATCCTCGCGACCATCACCAATGCGAAGGCGACCCTGGCGCTGCGGGAGAAGGGCGGGCTCGTCGACCTCGTGTGGTCCTTCCAGCCGGGGACGACGCCCGCGCCGAGGACCGTCGCCGAGATCCCCACCCGGTCGCCGGAGTCGACGGCGCTGTCGAAGGCCCTGCGCAAGGAGGGCTTCGCCTTCGTGGGGCCGACGACGATGTTCGCGCTGATGGAGGCCGTCGGCATCCTCGACACCCACCTGCTGGGTTCGCACCGCCGCGGCACCTCCGGCGTCTGGGAGGCCTGAGGGTCCGGGCGGGGCCGACGGGACGGCCGGTCCGGATCAGCCCGCCGCGCCGACGGCGCGGGCCCACTGCGCGAGCACGTCCTCGAGGCGGCCGTGGACGCGCCGGGACGCGTCGGAATCGGCGCGGGTCGGACCGTCGTTGAGGATCACCACCGGTTTGCCCTGCTTCCGGGCGGCGCGCACGAAGCGCAGCCCCGACTGCACCGTCAGCGAGGAGCCCAGCACCAGCAGGGCGCGCGCCTGCTCGAGCGCGGCGAAGGCGGAGGCGACCACCTCTCGCCGGGCGGACTCGCCGAAGAAGACCACGTCGGGCTTGAGGATCCCGCCGCACAGCGGGCACGGCGGGTAGCGGAAGGAGCTGGTGCGGTCGACCTCGGCGTCCCCGTCGGGCGCCTGGGCGGCATCGGCCGCGAGCTCGGGGAGGCGGGCTGCGAGCTCGGGGTTCATCGCGAGCATCCGGGCGTGCAGGGCGGCGCGCGAGGAGAGGGCGTCGCACTGCTGGCAGCGCACCCGGTCCAGGCGTCCGTGCAGGTCGATCACCGGATCCGAGCCGGCGGCGGCATGCAGGCCGTCCACGTTCTGGGTGATCACGGCGGTGACGGGGAAGGCGGCGGGGGACAGCACCGCGAGCAGTCGGTGGGAACGGCCGGGCCGGGCGCTGCGGAACTGCTCCCAGCCGACGGTGGAGCGGGCCCAGTACCGGCGTCGGGCGAGGTCGTGCCCCATGAACTCCTGGTAGGTCATGGGGGAGCGGGGCACCGCATCGCGGCCCCGGTAGTCCGGCAGGCCCGAGCCCGTGGACATCCCCGCCCCGGTCAGCACCGCGACCGGCCGGTCCCGCAGCAGCGCGAGCGCCTCGTCGATCTCGTGGTCGTGGCTGCGCAGGCCGTAGCGCGCCCCCTCCATCGGCCCCCAGGCGGGCAGGCGCGGCCCGCCGCGGGTCGGGCCCGGGCCGTCCAGCGGTCGGGAGGTCGCGGTCGCGAACCAGCGGCCGACGTCCGCCGCGGGACCGGCGAGGCCGGAGCGGGGCGAGGTGTCCTCGGCGCGACTCATTCCTCGAGCGTAGAGCGCGAGTCGGTCGCCGTGGCGCCATCGGCGCCGGAGGTCGCTCCATCCTCCGCGTCGGCCCGGTCCCGCCGCGAGCGGATCCGCTGGGTCGCCAGTCCCACCAGGGCGAGGACCCCGATCCCCGCCACGATCGAGGAGTAGATCCGCACGAAGCCCTCGAGCGCCTCGCCGCCGGCCTGTCCGAAGGCGTAGCCCGCGACCACGAACACCGCGTTCCAGATCGCGGAGCCGAGCCCTGTGGCCAGGGCGAACAGCCACACGGGCATCTTCTCGATCCCTGCCGGGACCGAGATGAAGGTGCGCACCATCGGCACGAAGCGCGCGAGCGCCACGGCGGGGAAGCCCCAGCGCTCGAAGAACCGCAGCGCCATGGTCACGTCCTTCTCCTCGAGCAGCGGGAGGCGCCGCACGAGCGCCGTGGTGCGCCGCAGCCCGAGCGCGCGCCCCACCCCGTACACGCCGAGCCCGCCGAGCACGGAGCCGAGCGTGGTCCAGAAGATCGGCACCAGCACGTGCTGGCCGTTCGCCGCCGCGGTGACGCCGGCGAAGGGGAGCAGCACCTCGCCGGGGATCGGAGGGAACAGCGCCTCGGAGGCGATCACGAGTGCGGTGCCGGGACCGCCCAGGAACTCCATCAGGGCGATCGCCCATGCCGTGACGTCCACAGGGGCCTCCCGTCCTGGCGCATCGGCTGGCGCGTGCACCGTAGCGGGGGGCGGTGGAGGGCAGGTGAACGGCACGTGGCGACAGACGAGGCGCACGCCCATCAGCCGCCTTGCAGACGCGTGTTGCAACTTTGCATCGACCTGTTGACAACGATGGGATGAAGCGCTTTCCTAGTGGTGATCCACCCCACTTCAGCGTGATCGACCACCCCTGAACATGCCGAGTGGCAGTCCATGAAGGCGATGAAACCTTTCATGGCTCGGGGGCGCTGCGGCTGATCGTCGCCTCGTCCCCTGTCGGGCCTCGGACCTCGCACGGTCCCCGGCCCCTCGCCCCCTCCTGTGTGCGATGACCACGGCGGTCACCGCACGACCGCCGTCCCCGACGACCGCACGAAGATCAAAGGAGATCTCATGATCGACCGACGCTCAGCCCTTGCCCTCGGCCTCGCCGTCCCCGGACTCGCCGGCCTCGCGGCCTGCGGGCCCAACGCCTCCGGCGGGACCGGGGGCGGCGGAGGCGGCGGCAGCGCCGACTCCGGCTCCCTGCGCCTGGCCTGGTGGGGCAACCCCACCCGCAACGAGAACACCGAGAACGCGGTGGCCGCCTACAAGGAGTCCGCCCCCGACGTCACCATCTCCCTCGAGCCGGGGGAGTGGAGCGGCTACTGGGACAAGCTCGCCACCCAGACCGCCGGCGGCGACTTCCCCGACGTGGTCCAGATGGACGAGAAGTACCTCGCCGAGTACGGCGAGCGCGGCGCCCTGCTCGACCTGGCCGGCGCCGGCCTGGACACCTCCGAGTTCGTCGAAGGCTCCGTCGAGGTGGGCGAGCTGGCGGACGTCGGACTCGCCGCGATCAGCGCGGGCCTGAACGCCTTCGCCTTCGCGATCAACCCCGTCGTGTTCGAGCAGGCCGGCGTCGAGATCCCCGACGACACCACCTGGACCTGGGACGACGTGATCGACACCGCGGTCGCGATCTCCGAGGCGACGCCCGACGGCACCTGGGGCATGACCCAGGTGGGCTCCGTCCAGGGCCTGTTCCAGGTGTGGGTGCGCCAGGCCGGCCAGGACCAGTACAAGGACGGCGCGGCGGGCTTCGACGTCCCCACCGCCACCGCCTGGTTCGAGTGGGCCAAGCGCATCCAGGACACCGGTGCCGGGCCCGACGCCTCCACCTCCGTGGAGGACGCCGCCGCCTCCATGGACCAGTCGCTGTTCAACACCGGCAGGATCGGCATGACGGTGCTGTGGTCCAACCAGGTCGTCGCTCACGACGCGCTGGCCGAGAAGGGGATCCTCGTGCTGCGGCCGCCGTCGGTCGCGGGCTCCGCCGCCCGAGGCGCAGCTCTGGTACAAGGCCTCGATGTACTGGGCCGTCTCCGCCAAGAGCGCGAACCCCGAGGCCGCCGTCGCCTTCGTCGACTTCCTCGTGAACTCGCCCGAGGCCGGGAAGATCCTCTCGGTCGAGCGGGGCGTGCCCGGCAACCTCGCCGTGCGTGAATCGATCGTCGGCGACCTCGACGAGTCCAGCATCAAGGCCGTCGACTTCCTGAACGCGATCGAGTCCGAGCTCGGTGCCCCGCCGGAGATCACCCCGCAGGGCGGCGGCGAGTTCGAGGCCATCCTCACCCGCGCCTGCGACGACATGCTCTTCGGCACCATCACCGCCGAGGAGGCCGCTCAGCGGCTCCTCGACGAACTGTCCGCGGCCCTGTCCTGACCCCCACCGACCACCGGCTCGTCCGGGGCCGGGCGAGCACTGCTCCGCCCGGCCCCGGCGCGCCCCGCAGATCCCCGAAGGGAGGACCCGCATGAGCGCCGTCGGAGAGCTCGCCCAGATCGTCTCCCGCCGCGACAAGCGCGGCCCCCGCGAGAAGCACCCCGACAACAAGGTCGGACTCGCCTTCATGACGCCCTGGCTGCTCGGCCTGCTGGGCATCACGATCCTGCCGATGATCGCCAGCCTGGCGCTGTCCTTCACCGACTACTCCATGCTCGCCGCCCCCGAGTGGGTGGGGTTGGAGAACTCCCAGCGGATGCTCGGCGACACCCGCCTGCACAACTCGCTGATCGTCACCTTCACCTACGTGGTCGTGGGCGTTCCGCTGCAGCTCGCCGCCGCGCTGCTGCTGGCCGTGGTGCTGAACCATGGCATGCGCGGGCTGTCGTTCTACCGCTCGGTGTTCTACCTGCCCTCCCTGCTGGGCGGCTCGGTCGCGATCTCGATCCTGTGGCGGCAGATGTTCGGCGCCTCCGGCCTGGTCAACCAGCTGCTGGGCGCGCTCGGCTTCGAGAACCTCCCCGGCTGGGTCTCCACCCCGGACACGGCGCTGTGGACCATCATCCTGCTGCACGTGTGGACCTTCGGCTCCCCGATGATCATCTTCCTGGCGGGCCTGCGGCAGATCCCGCAGATGTACTACGAGGCCGCGTCCGTCGACGGCGCCTCGAAGGTCGCGCAGTTCTTCCGGATCACGATCCCGCTGCTCACCCCGATCATCTTCTTCAACCTGGTCCTGCAGGTGATCAACGCGTTCCAGACCTTCACCCAGGCCTTCGTGGTCTCGGGAGGGACCGGCGGACCGTCGGACTCGACGATGTTCTACACGCTCTACCTCTACCTCAAGGGCTTCGGCCAGTTCGACATGGGGTACGCCTCCGCGATGGCCTGGCTGCTGCTGGTCATCGTCGCGATCTTCACCGCGATCAACTTCTTCGTCTCCAAGTTCTGGGTGCATTACGATGACTGACCTCGCACGCCCCGCCGCCCCCGTCGACGAGACCCCGGCAGGCACCGCCGCCGGCGCCTCCGCGCCCCGCACTCCGGTGGCCCCGCGCTCCCACGGCGCCCGCACCGTCAGGGCGGTCCTCAAGCACACGATGATGATCGCCGCGAGCCTGGCGATGATCTACCCGCTGCTGTGGATGGTGGTCTCGTCCCTGCGTCCCAACGACGAGATCTTCCGCAACCCGTCGCTGTTCCCGCTGTCCTTCGACGTCGACAACTACGTGCGCGGATGGAGCGCGCAGTCGTTCGAGTTCTCGCACTATCTGATGAACTCGACCCTGCTCGTGGTGGGCTGCGTGATCGGCAACCTGTTCGCCTGCACGCTCACCGCCTACGCCTTCGCGCGGCTGCGGTTCTGGGGCCGCAACATCGCCTTCGCGATGATGCTCATGACCCTGATGCTGCCGATCCACGTGGTGATCGTGCCGCAGTACATCATGTTCTCCCAGACCGGCTGGGTGAACACGATGCTGCCGCTGATCCTGCCGAAGTTCCTGGCCACGGATGCGTTCTTCGTGTTCCTGATGGTGCAGTTCATCCGCGGCATCCCACGGGAGCTGGACGAGGCCGCGCGCATCGACGGCTGCGGGCACTTCCGGATCTTCTTCCGGGTCATCCTGCCGCTGATGACCCCGGCGCTCGCGACCACCACGATCTTCACCTTCATGTGGACGTGGAACGATTTCTTCGGCTCGCTGATCTACCTCACCACGCCGGACAACTTCACCGTCCCGCTGGCGCTGAAGTCCTTCCTGGACGGACAGGGCACGAGCGACTGGGGCGCCATGTTCGCGATGTCGATCGTGTCCCTGATCCCGTTGTTCCTGGTGTTCCTGTTCGGCCAGAGGTTCCTGGTCAAGGGCTTCGCCACCACCGGCATCAAGTGAGGGCGGCGGCGGTGGCCTCCTCGAGCGAGGGGGCGGTG
>NZ_KV788680.1:0-1475 GCF_001807385.1 Brachybacterium sp. HMSC06H03
TGCCCGTTACCTTGTGAGCACCCCGATGGACGGGGTCTGGTCGCTCGGCCGGGTATGGCTTTGTTGCCCTGCCATCGATGGTCCGGGGGGTGTTGCCGCCCGGTCGAGAGACACGCGTTGACCGCTGATAGGGACATGGCCCAGCATTGCTGAGGTCTCCTCGTAACGTGGGTGCCGGCACCGGGTGTCGAGACTGCGACCAGCAATGATGCTCCAGGGAAGGACAGCATCATGGACACACGATTCGCGGTCGTGGTCGGCCTCGACGTCGGGAAGAGCAGTCATCATGCCTGCGCGCTTGATCCCGCCGGGAACAGGCTGTTCGACCAGCCTCTCCCGCAGGACGAGTCCGAGCTCCGCGAGCTGTTCACCCAGCTGCAGAACCAAGGTGAAGTGCTGATGGTGGTCGATCAGCCAAACACCATCGGAGCGTTGCCGATCGCGGTCGCCCGCGACGTCGGCTGCTCCGTCGCCTACCTGCCGGGCCTGGCGATGCGGAAAGCCGCAGACCTCTATCCGGGCAGGTCAAAGACCGATGCGCGGGACGCGTTCATCATCGCTGACACGGCCCGCACCATGCCCCACACCCTCCGACAGGTCGACCGCGACAGCGACGTCCTCTCCGCTCTGAAGGTGCTCGCCGGCTTCGACGAGGACCTCGCCCACGAGACCACGCGGGCCCTGAACCGGATCCGGTCTCTGCTCACGCAGATTCATCCCGCGCTCGAGCGAGTCTTCGTCGGCGGGACCCTCTCGACCGGACTCGTGCTGGACCTGCTGGAGAAGTTCGGCGGCCCGACCGGGTTCAAGGCTGCAGGCCGGAGCAGGGTTCTACGGTTCGCTCGGGCCCATTCGCGCCGCAACCCCGAAGTGCTGATCGACCAGATCTTCACCGCGCTCGCGGAGCAGACCGTGATCGTGCCAGCGACCGCGGCAGTGGAACTCGTGGTTCCCAGAGTCGCTGGTCAGGTGAAGGAACTGAAGGAGCAGCGGGCGACCGTGGCGAGGGAGGTCGAGACCATGCTGGAGGACTTCCCTCTCGCCTCGGTCTTGATGAGCATGCCGGGGATCGGCATCAAGACCGCCGCCCAGATCCTCCTGGCCATCGGCGACGGCTCCGCGTTCGAGACCCCAGGCCATCTCGCGGCCTATGCCGGAATCGCGCCGGTCACACGAAGATCCGGCACCTCGATCCGCGGAGAGTTCCCCGCACGTTCAGGCAACAAGCGGCTCAAGAACGCGCTGTTCTACTCCGCCTGGGTCGCCTCGCACTCGGACCCGATCTCCAAGGCCTACTACGATCGCAAACGCGCCGAGGGCAAGCGCCACAACGCCGCCGTGATCTGCCTGGCCCGCCGCCGCTGCAACGTCATCTTTGCGATGCTCCGCGACAGCACCTACTACCAGCCACCTCTCGTTCCTACCCCCGAACCGGCCGCCCTCGCGGCTTGACTCGCAACATAGGGACACCCCCC
>NZ_KV788681.1:0-7981 GCF_001807385.1 Brachybacterium sp. HMSC06H03
ACGCGGTCGCAAGCTCCCTTGTTTCGCCGGAGAACTTCTCTCCCTTGGGGCTGCCCGGGTCCTCCGCTGCGCTGCGGCCCTGCGGGTGCTCCACCGCCTGATCGAGGCGGCGTCTGTGTCCTGTCACCACCCGGACAGCCCAGGCAGGAGAGCCACCATGAACAGCGAGATCGTCACCATCTACACCCGTCCCCTCTGCGGTCCGTGCACCGCGACGAAGCGCGCACTGGCGAAGGCTGGCATCGCCTTCGTGGAGGTGTCCCTCGAGGACGTGACCGACGATCAGCGGGCCGCTTTCCAGGCTGCGGGCTTCATGGAGGCTCCGGTGGTGCTGACTCCGGGCGGGGACGCCTGGGCGGGGTTCCGGCCGGATCGGATCAAGCAGCAGTGACGCTGCGGGGTCCGTCCCCTCGGGGGCGGGCCCCGTGCCTCGCGCGCAGCCAAGGGCCATCGTCAGCCCTCCTTGGTGCCAGCGAGGCCGTGGGCGATTGCGGCGGTGGCTTCCTGGTAGGCGGCGCGGGTGGGTGCCTGCAGCGCGTCGAAGTCGATCTCGTCGCCGCTGTCGAGTGCGGGGTCGAAGGGGATCGGGATGATGGCCCGGACGCGTTGCTGGAACTTGGCGGCGATCCCGGTGGCGTCGCCGCGGCGAGTCGCAGAGTCGTTGAGCAGGACGACGGCGTTCTCGACCAGGTCCCCGTGACCGAGGCTCTCGAACGAGTCGAGCATGGCCTCGGCGGCGTGGGCGCCGTCGGCGCCGGCCGAAACGGGGACGACGAGCTGATCGGCGGCCTCGAGCGCGGCCTTGAAGTGCGAGACGCGGTGATTGTTGCCGGTGTCGATGAGGATCAGGGAGTAGAACCGGCCGAGGATCTCGTGGACCTTCTCGAAGGCGTCTGCGTCGACGAGGTCCTGGCGGTCGCGGGACTCGTCGGAGGCGAGGACGGTGAAGAGGTTGTCACCCTGGGAGCGGGTGAAGCGTGCGAGGGTGGAGCGCTTGCTGCCCTCGACGGTGGTGAAGTCGTCGGCGGCTTCCTCGAGCAGGTCGACGACGCTGCGGGCGGTGGGGGCCTTCTTGGCGCGGAAGCCGAGGTTGCCCTGAGTCTCGTTCGCGTCCCAGGCGATGACGTCGCCGCCGCGGATCCGGCCGGCGGTGGCGCCGATGCCGTAGGTGACGGTGGTCTTGCCCTGCCCGCCCTTGTAGTTGGCGATGATGACCTTCTTGGGCTCCTCGAACGGGGTCTGGATGATGGCGCGCTCGGCGCGGTCCTTCTCCGCGGCCGCGCGTTCGCGGATGGCACGGCGGGTCTCCCGCGCCGCCTCCTCCTGGGCGAGCTGCTCATCGGCGCGACGCGCCTCCTCCTCGCGCGCGATCTCCTGACGCAGGCTCTCGCGGCGCACGGCGAGCTCCTCGTCGGTGGGGGCGAGCTTGAGCCCCATGCCGTTGAGGGTGCCTCGGAAGCCGTGCGCGGCGGGCTGCTGCGAGATGTCGGACCAGCGGGGGTCGGCGTCGACGGCGTCGGGAGCGGCCGGCGGATCAACGACCGCCGGGCCAGTGTCGGGGCCCGGCGCGTGCTGGCTCTCGTTCTGCTGGGTCGGGGCCACGGAGGAGTGGACGTCGGATTGCACCTCGCGGAAGGTGTGCAGCTCGTCGACGGGGGAGCCCTGATCGACGGCAGGGGAAGGGGTCTGCGGCGCCGGAGCGGAGTGCCGTGGTGCTGCGGGAGGCTCGGTGGCGATCGCGCGGGGGCGCGTGGCCTCGAGGTCGTCCTGCGCTCCGGGGACCTCGCTGATGATGGGGTCGGTGGCCGGCTGCTCCCAGGAGGGCGCGGGCTGACCCGTGACGGGGCGGGAGCGCGTCACGTCGAGGTCCGCCTGGGCGTCGGGGATCTCGACGGACGGTGCACTGACGGTGGACGGCCGCGCGGCTGCAGCGTCCTCCTGGGGGCGTGGGGTGACGGTGCCGTCGGTCCCGATGAGCAGGGGCCAGGTGCGGCCGCTCTCGGTGGCGGTCGCAGGGAGTGGTCGGCCGAGCTCGGCCGCGCGCTTAGCGATGCGCGCGGTAGCCTCCTGGCGCGCCTCGACGGCTCCCGAGGCCGCGAGCGTCGTGGTCTCGCCGTCGACGGTGACGGATCCGGTGCCGTCGTGGTTGATGGTGATCTGGGCGTCGGTCATGGCGTGTCTCCTGGGGTCACTGCTCGGTGGTGGCGGGCTCGATGCCGCTGGTGAGCCATTGGTCGGTGGGGGTGGGACGGGTGACGGTGAGGGTGAGGTCGCCGGCGTTGGTGGGGATCGTGACGGTGGCGCTGGCCATCGTTGCGGCGACGATCTCGGGCTCACCGGTGATCTCGGTTTCGGCAACTCGGTAACCCCACCAGCGGTCTCGGTACGAGTCCTGCGCGATCGGGGTCAGCGTCTCCATGAGCCGTTCCTGCCACTCACGCTGTTCGAGGGTCGCGCCCTGGACCCAGACCTCGGCGGTAATGGTCGCTGCGGCAGCCGCGCCATCTCGTGCGTCCTGGTCGGCCTCTTCGTCGATGAGGCTGTCGTCCGGGATGTCGTCGGGGCCGTCGCTGGTCGGGGAGGGCGTGCTGTAGGTCCAGTCCGGTTCCTCCGGGGTGGACTCCGTGGGCGCCGGCGGGGGCGTCGTCGGGGCCGGCTCGGACGGGGTGCAGCCGGCGGCGAGCACAACGAGCGCGGCGGCGGCGACGTACGGGAGGCGTCGGTGGATCATGCGGGCTCCTCGGTGGTGCTCGGGAGACGGCGCACGTCGACGAAGCCGCGGCCGTCCTCGACCTGGGCGTCGATCTCCTGGACGCCGGGCTCGGTGCCGCCGTTGTAGCGCGTGGACTCGATCATCTTGCCGTCGCCGGAGTAGATCGCGACGTGGCTGATGGCGTCGGGAGAGCCGACGGCGCCGGTGCGGCCCTTGGCGTAGAAGATCAGGTCGCCGGGCTGGATCTGGTCGGGCGGGACGCTGGTGGAGGCGAGGCTGTCGAACTGGGCCTGGGCCGTGCGGCCGATCTCGTTGGAGTCGAGCCCGAAGGCGAAGAGCACGAAGCCGCTGCAGTCAATGCCGGTGTCAGGTCCGTGCGTGCCCCCGCCGCCGAACTCGTAGGGCGTCCCGAGCAGGGTCCGGCCCCGCGCGAGGGCCTCGGCAGCGTCTCCGGTGGCCTCAACGGTGGGGGCGGCGCAGTGGTCCCCGCCGCTGTCGCTGGCTCCGCCGGCGTCGCTGGTGCTAGCGCTGTCGACGCTGACGTTCGCGTTCGCCAGTCCCGCGAGGATTGCTTCGGCCTCGTCGAGGTGCTCGGCGTAGGCGTCGGGATGGGCGGAGCGCTGCACCGCCTGGGCTGCTGCGGCAGGTTCCATGGATTCCCAGCCGGAGATGTCCGTGAGGCCGGGGATGTGGCCGTAGCCAGCGCCTCCGCCGGCCGTGCCGTAGTCGCCCTCGCTCTCGGCGGTGACGCCGTTGTAGAAGGCTGTGGCGGCGTAGGTGATGTCGTTGACGTCCTCGAGGGAGCCGTACCAGCCGTCCAGCTGTCGCTGCTGGAACACGCCGGCGTCGCCGTTCTCGTCGGGGCTGGCGGTGCTGGGGTGGTTGCCGAGCTGGCTTTCCTGCATCGCGGTGATGAGCGCGACGAGCTGTCCCTGTTTCCCGAAGCCTTGCTCCTGGCCGACCTGGGCGATGACCGCGGCGTTGCGGAGCGCGTCGCCGCTGTGGCCGGCGATCTCCTCGGGGAGGCCGTCGACGCTGACGGTGACGGCTGCGCCGCCCGGGAGGCACATGGCTGCGCTGTCCTGGTCGTCGAGCACGGCTGCGCCGACAACGGTCACTCCCAGGAGTAGGACGCCTCCGACACCGAGTGCGAGGACCTTCTTCATGGCTCCATCACTCCTGAGTGCTGGGGCTCTGGCGAGGGTCGAGCTGCGCGAAGACGATCTCGCGGGGGATCAGGACGGTCGACTTCGGGGCGTCCGAGAGCGTCAACGCCCCCGTGAGCTGCCCCTCCTTGATCCAAGTCAGGATCGTGAGCTTCGTCCACCCGGTGAACTCAGCGATGTCGGTCGCATCCATCATCATCGGCCAGTCGCGGCGCATCGCCCGATCGAACTGAGGTTGTGCAAGTTTCCGCATGCTTGCATGCTACGGGAACATGCGAGACTATGGAAGCATGATGAGACGTAACCACAGGGGGCTGCAGTGAACGACTGGCAGGGCGGGAGCTACGAACGCCGGCAGAGCGCTGCCCATGAGCTTCTTCAACAGTCCGGTCACCTCCCTGGGGCGGCTACCCCCGCGGAGGCGGAGACGGCAGAGTCCCGGGAGGACCGAGCGGATACGAAGAAGGGACCTGCTTCCCCCCTGATTCCCCCGAATCGTTCAGGCGTCACGCAGACTTCCACAGACGTGAGTGACCTCACAAATCGGCCGTCATATGACGATCTCGCGGTGGCCTCTCCCGGCGACCATCGCCTGGTGGCGTCGGAGGGGTGGCGTCGCCGCCTCGCCCGGGCCACCCTCGGTCTGGTGAAGCTGCGTCCGGGCAAGGAGGAGCTGTCCCGGCTCGATGACGAGCGGGACGCGGGCCTGCAGCTCTCACGCCCCATGACGGTCGCGGTCGCGAACCACAAGGGCTCGGCCGGAAAGACTCCCGTGGTGGCGCTGCTCGCCGCGATCCTCGGTGAGCATCGCGGCGGCGGGGTCGTCGCCTGGGACAACAACGAGAACCAGGGCACGCTGGGGCTGCGCACCGCAGTAGGGCGGTTCCCCACCACGGCGGTCGACCTCCTGGACAGCGCGGAGCTCTTCGAGACGGGGCGCGGGGGGACAGGCGATCTGGGCCGGTTCCTGCGCCACCAGCAGGTGGGCAAGTTCGACGTCCTCGCCTCTGCGGAGGACTCCCGCAGCATGCGGATGATCGGCCACGACGAGTTCATGAGGCTGCACGCGATCCTCTCGCGCTTCTATCAGCTGATCGTGGTCGACACCGGCAACTCACTGCTGGCCCCGAACTGGACCGCAGCCGCCGACACCGCCGACGTGCTGGTGATCCCCCTGCGCTGGTCGTACGACCACGTTCGCTCCGCGCAGCAGATGATCGTGCAGCTGCACGAGATGGGCCGCGACGACCTGGTCCGCAACGCGGTCACGGTCATCTCCCACGTGCGCGGCGCCGCGGTCGATCGCGAGAACGCGCCGAAGTGGCGGGAATGGTTCGAGGAGAACACCGCCGAAGTGCTCGAGATCCCGTACGACCCGCACATCGACGCCGGCTCACGGCTGTCCTTCGACCGTCTCGCTGCTCCCACGCAGCGAGCATTCCTGTGCCTGGGAGCGACGGTCTCCCGGACGCTGGCGGACATCGACAACCCCTACCTGACCGCATCACCCACCACGGAAGGAAACTGACATGAACCCGTTTGAGGGAGTTGCTCCCAGCCTGGATATCTTCGGCGCAGAGGTGAACAGCCTTGTCGCCCTGGTCCTCGGGGGCCTGTGGGCCCTGGCCTTCGTGGCGTGCGCGATCGGCGCGCTCATCGGCACGGGGAAGTGGGCCGTCGCGCGGCACTCCAACCGCAGCGAAGAGATGACCGAGGCTGCCGGACAGCTCAAGGTCGCGCTCATCGCGTTCGGTGCCTGCGCGGCACTCGGCATCATCTTCGCCGCCATCCTGTTCATCGTGGGCTCGGTGCAGGGCTGATGTCGGACCTCCGCGACGAGCAGCAGGACCGGCGCCGGCTCCGCCGGGGGCCGGTCATCGCGGTGCTCTCGGTGGCCGTTCTGGTGCTACTCACACTGTCGGGCGTGCTCGGCGCGCAGCTGCTGTTCTCCGACGACGAGGAGCCGCGGGAGGGCGGGGCGACGACGTCGTCCGCGCCCCCGTCGAGTCAGCCCGTGATTCGGGACGACCTCAAGGTCACGGTCGGGGAAGGCGGCTCGGCAGCTTCCGAGCATGATCCCTCCGTGCCCGTGGGGTACGAGCCAACCTGCAAGGGAGCGGTCGAGGCCGCGACCAACTACCTCGTCGGACTGGACTACACGAAGGCCACCTCCGGAGAGCTGAGCCAAGAGGAATACGTTGCGCTCACCGAGGAGCTGACCACCGGCGAGTACCAGGAAAGTTCAGTCCAGAGCACGCGAGAGATGCTCGAAGAGTTTGGTGACGCAGAGAGCCCCCGCGGTTCGATCCGTCCCGACTGGGGCGGTTTCACCGTTGCTGAGTGCACGGAGGAAGAGTCGGCCACCGTGCAGATCGTGCACGCCTACGACTACTGGGGAGAGGGCGAGTTCTATTACGCCACCTCCTCGACGACGCTGGCCTGGGTGGATGGTGACTGGAAGATCAGCGGAACTGGCCAGGCGGAGGCCCCGACCACGTTGCCTGAGGAGCCTGTTACCGAGCCGGACGATGAGGTGTCGACCCTGGTGGGAACGCACACCCAGTGGGAGAACTATGAAGACGCGAGCTGAGCACTCCCGCCGTCTTTTGGTGGCGGCGTTAACTCTGTTTCTGGTGGTCATGATCGGTGGAGGTCCTGCCCTCGCTGAACCGTCTGCGGAGGACGAGGAAGCGGCTCGCGCCGCCGGCAACACCGCCGCGGCAGAGTTCGCGTGCGACCTGTTGCCGACCGGCGGCGGGGATCTCCTGGAGAAGTGTGTCGAGCTGGCTGAGGGGGCGATCGCGCAGGCTCCGTCGTTCGAGGAGATTCAGCCTCAGATCATGTGCGGCGCGCTACTGCCGCTCGGCCCCGTTCCTACGGTGGGCTGTGTCGGCCTGGTGACTGCCAACGTCGGTGGCCTGCGAGATGCCGCGCAGACGGCCTATGACGCGACGATCGGCCAGGCCGAGGAGGTCATCGACACCGCCAAGAAGGCGAAAGCGTTCATCGACGATCCGCAGAGCGCGTTCGAGGACATCGTGAACATGCTCAAGGAAGGCGCGGTCGACTTCCTGAACAAGGTCATGGGCGAACTGGTGAACATCGGAAACGCCGATTTCAGCGCCGAGTGGTGGCGGAACGCCTACGCCGCTGCCGGTGGGATCGGGCTGTTCGTCGCGGCGGTCATGATGATCATGGTGCTCAAGGACGCGGCCCGTGACCGTATCTCGGCGCACCAGTTGGGCGAGAGCTTCCAGTACCTCATGGGCGGGATCATCTCGATGGTCTGGGCGCCGGTGCTGGCCTACGTCGTCCAGAACATGATCGCGGCGTTCAACCGGGGGATCATTGCCTGGGGTGGCGAGGATATCTACGAGACGGTGCTCGAGGGGGCGATCTTCTCGGTCACCGCGAACTTGATGCCGGGCGGTGTGTTGATGGGCCTGGTGTTCTGGTTCATCCTGTTCATCGGCGCCGTCTTGGTGTTCGTGATGTTCATTGCGCAGGGCATGGCGGTCTACATGACGTCGGTGGGGATGGCGATCGCGTTCGGGATGCTCGCCCATCCGCGGTGGAGGTCGAAGGCGCTGCGCGTCCCCATGCTGGTCCTCGGGATCATGCTCGCCAAGCCGACGCTGCTGTTCGTGATCACGGTGCTGTTCATGATGATCCAGTCGTTCAAGCCGCTGAATCTGCTGGGGCAGGACGCGCTGCAGACCCTCGGTGAGGGCTGCATGATCATTCTGGCGCTTCTCGCGGTGGGGCTGGCGCCGTGGGTGGCGTTCAAGTTCATCCCGCTCCTGCCGGACGGCTCGGAGGTCGACGGCGGCGGGTTCAACCCGGCGTCGGCCGCTGCCGGTGCGGCGGGCGGAATGATGATGACCGTCGGGATGCGCCGTATGCAGACGTCCGGCGGCGGTGCCGGTGGCGGAGGAGGCGGAGGAGCCCCGCCCACTGGCCAGGGATCCTCGTCCTCCTCCATGCCGTCAGCACCGGCTGCGCCCCAGCCCGGCGGGGGCGTATCAGGTGGCAGTACGAACAAGCTGGGTTCTTTGAGCACATCAGGTGGCGGCGGGAACGCCGCCGCGGCGGGTGCCGGCAA
>NZ_KV788682.1:0-11599 GCF_001807385.1 Brachybacterium sp. HMSC06H03
AGGCGGCGGAGCTCGCCGGGCAGGCCGAGGGGCAGGACGGGGCGTCGGGGTACGGGGCCGGCGGCCCCGGCGGATCGACCGACGGTCCTCGCGCCTCCCCGCCGCCGAGGGACGTCGAGGGGATCCGGCTGATGACGGCCCATGCGCCGCTCAGCGCCGCCGACGCCTCCGCGGCCGTCGGGGAGAGCACGCTCGCCTTCCCGGAGACGGGCATGGAGCTCGCCCCGCCCGAGACCGCGCACCGCATCGAGGTCGACGCGGACCACGCCCACGCCCCCGACGGCGCGGACGAGCCCTTCGGCCTCGACGAGGACGGCGCGCCGATCACGCTCGAGCCCGACACCCGCTACGACGTCGGCGAGCACGGCACCTACTACACCGACGACGAGGGACGGATCGAGTACGTCGAGGCCGCAGGCGGCGGCGAGACGATGAACCCGAACCTCCGCGAGACCCTTCCGGACGCGACGTACCACGTCAACGAGCAGGCCTACTACCGCACCGACGAGCTGGGCCGCACCGAGCACCTCTACGTGCCCGACGTCGTCGTGGACCGCGAGATGGCCCGCTCCCAGTCGATCCAGTCCACGATCGCCGAGCGCTGGGACATGAGCGGGGACGGCACCTCCGAGCCGGTCGAGTTCAACGCCGGGCACGTCCTGGCCAGGCAGCTCGGCGGGATCCGCGAGGAGATCAACTACACCCGCCAGTGGGACGAGGTCAACCAGGCCCGCAGCGGCCAGGACACCATCTACACCTACGAGAGCCTCATGGCCGACGGGATCTCCGACGAGGACCGCTCCTACTCCTACGAGACCCGCATCCGGTGGGGTGAGGAGCAGCCCGCCGGCGTCGGCCCCGAGCACGACAGCGCGCCGTGGGAGTACGTGCCCTCCGGCTACGACGTGCGAATCCTCGAGGACGGCGAGCAGATCGTCGAGGACCACCTGCCCAACTACCCTGAGGGCGCGACCTTCCCCCGCTGAGCGGGGACGTCGCCGCCGAGAGGAGCACCATGAGCCAGCCGCCCACTTCGCAGGACCCGGCCGCTCAGCGCCCGTCGGCGCCCTCGCCGATGGAGCGCCAGGGCGCCCTGACCCGGGACCTCGCGACCGTGCTGCTCTCCGCGCTCGACCTCACCGAGCAGTGGCGGCACGTGGGCGCGGCCTTCCTCCCGCACGGCGAGGAGTGGGTCGGGCGCCTCGTCATCACCGACCGCGACGGGACCTCCCGCGGCGGCGACAGCGTCTTCGCCGTCGACTCGCAGGTCACCCTGCTGCTGGACGCGCTCCAGCACTGCACCGCCGAGCAGCGCCAGGCCTTCGTGTCCCTGCGCCTGGACGCCACCCGACCGCCCGAGGACCCCGACCGGATCGCGCTCGGCGCCGACCTCGTCTACGACCACGACCCGGGCGACTTCGACGGGCTCGGCGGCATCGACGCGGACTACGCCCGCACGCTCATCGGACGGGTGGGCGCCGACCGGGTCCCGGACTGGGTGCGGGAGCTCGCCGACGGCGAGTGAGCCCGGGCGGCGACCCCGCCGGTCGCGGCCGGGATGGGGAGTCCTCCCCATGGCGGAGCGAGCCCCGGGACGCATAGGTTCGGGGCGTGCCCGGCGAGGCACGAGGCGGGGACGGCGACACGGGGGCTCGAGGGGAACGGGGAGGCATGAACGGATTCTGGGGGGCGGACGCCGAGGCCCTGCGGACGATGGGCGCGGTCTGCGCCCGGCGCGCGGAGCTGCTCGACGAGCTCGAGGGGCGGCTCTCCGCGGTGATCGACACCGTCGAGTGGGCGGGGGAGGACGCCGAGCGGTTCCGCGCCGACTGGTCCGGGAGCGTGCGCCCCGGTCTCCAGGACCGCGGTGTCGAGCTGCGCCAGCAGGCACGACGCCTCGCCCAGCACGCCGAGGAGCAGGAGGCCGCCTCGAGCCCCGACAGCTTCGGCGGCCCCTGGTCGAGCCCCGGAGAGTTCCTCGCCGACATGTCGAGGATGGCGCAGGGGATGCTGCGAGACCTGCTCGGCGGCGAGGGCGGGCCCGCGGGCCGCTTCGCCGACATGCTGCGCGAGGCGCTCGCCACCCCCGAGGGGCGGGCCGCGCTGCTCGGCGCCTTCCTCGGGAGCCTGCTCGGAGGGCTGCTCGCCGACCTCGTCCTGCGCGGTCTCGCCCTCGGCATGCTGCTCGAGGAGCTGCTGGCCGGGCTCGGCGCCGGCGGCGGACTCGGGAACCTGATCGGGGAGGAGGGGCGCCTGGGCGCGGGGCTCGAAGGTGGGGGTGCCGGAGCGGGTGCTGGTGCCGAGTCCGGTTCGGGCACGGGCTCCGAGAGCGCCGGTGGCTCCGACGGGCCCTCGAGCGGTGCGGGGGAGTCCGCATCCGGCGGGACCGGAGGCGGGTCCGGTGGTGGTTCCGGCGGAGGTTCCGACGGCGGGTCGTCGTCGGGCGGCGGGTCCGGCGGGGGCGGTGCCGAGGGGACCGGTGGATCCGGCGGCGCCGAGGCGGGTGCTGCGGGGACCGGGAGCGAGGCCCCTGCGCAGGGCGGCGCGATGGGCCTGCAGGGGCTCGTGGACGGCCCGGCGCAGAGCGCCGGCTCGCTGCCCGCGGGGCGGCTCGAGGCGCCCGGCGCCGAGGAGCACGGCACCCTGTTCGAGCGCCTGGTGGCCATGATCGGGGAGATGCTCGGCGGCGCCACCGGCGGCGACGCCCCGAGCCCGCGCGGCGCCTCGGCGATCGGCGAGGGGATCGGCTGGGGCTGAGCCGTCGGCCCGGCAGGTCTACCCTGGTGAGACGGCTCCGCACCCCGGCGGGCCCCGTGAAGGAGCAGTGACATGACCGCGACCAGCCCCCGTACCCCCGCCCCGGTGCTCGTGCTCGTCCCCGGCGCGACCGGGGCACCGGCCGACGGCGGACCCGGCTACCGCCTCGCCGACCCCACGGTCCCGCAGCTCTCGGTCACCGACCTCGTCGCCACCCGCGGCGACGGCGTCTTCGAGACCATCGGCGCCTTCGACGGCAGCCCCGTCAACGTCGGCCCCCACCTCGCCCGCCTCGCCCGCAGCGCTGAGATGATCGACCTGCCCGCCCCCGACCAGGCGCTGCTCGCCGAGGCGGTCGACGCCGCGATCGCCGCCCACGAGAGCGTCGCCGAGCTCAGCGTGCGCGTGATGTACACCCGCGGCGTGGAGGGCACCGGCACCCCCACCTGCTGGATCCACGCCCGCGTCTCCGACGACTGGACTCCCTACCGCGCCGGGATGCGCGTCGCGGTGCTGGACCGGGGCCTGGCCACCACCGCCCCCTCCACCAGCCCCTGGCTGCTGCAGGGCGCGAAGACCCTCAGCTACGCCGTGAACATGGCCGCGGTGCGCGAGGCGAAGCGACGCGGCGCCGCCGACGTCCTCTTCGTCTCCAGCGACGGCTACGCCCTCGAGGGCCCCACCTCCACCCTGCTCGTGCGCCGCGGCGACACCTTCCTCACCACCCCCGCGAGCGCCGGCGTGCTCGCCGGCACCGCCGTGGCGACCCTCTTCGAATGGCTGCGCGAGCAGCAGGGCCTGGCCACCGGCGAGGAGCTCATGACCATCGAGGACGTGAAGGGCTCCGACGGCGCCTGGCTGCTGTCCTCCACCCGCCTCGCCGCTCCGATCACCCACCTCGACGAGCACGAGCTGCCCGTCGACGCCGAGCTCACCGCCCGTTTCGAGCGCGTGCTCAAGGGCGGGATCTGATCAGGCGCGAGACCTGAGCGCGAGCACCTCGCGGGCGAGGTCGACATCCACCACCAGGGTGCCGATCGCGCCGCTGCGCAGCACCCCCACCACCCCGGGCGCCTTCTCCTCCCCGGCCGCGACGCCGAGGACCTCCGGGATCCGCAGCAGCTCCGAGAAGGTCACCGCGAGCACCCGCTGATCCGTCGGCGCCCCGAGCGGGATCCCCTCGGCGTCCACGAAGCGACCGCACACGTCGCCCACCGGGCGCTGCGCCTCGAAGGCCGCGCGCTCCTCCTCGCCCAGCGCCATCAGGTCCAGCACGTGCGGGGAGGAGTGCACGCCGAGCGAGCCGATGCCCACCACCGCGAGCTCGACCTGCGCGGCCGCCTCCAGCACGGTGCGGATCGAGGACTCCGCCCGCAGCGTCGCCACCGCCGTCGCGGACTCCAGCACCGCCGGGGCGTAGAGCGTCCGCGGCGTCGCCCCGAGCCGCGAGGCGAGCACCCGCAGCACGGACTCGCCGGAGTCGAACTGGTCCAGGGCGCTGTGCCCGCCCACCAGCGGCAGCACCGTCGGCGTCGGCCGGGGGCGGAGGGAGTCCAGGGCGGCGACGACGCTCTGGACCGTCTGCCCCCAGGAGACGCCGAGGCTGCGCACCCGTCCCGCGCGCTCCGCGATCAGCGCCGCGCCCTGCCGCGCGACCGACTCCATCGCCGAGGCCCGCGGCGCGGAGACCACATGCACCTCCCGCAGCGAGAACGTCGCCCTCAGCGCCGCCTCGAGCGCCTCGTCGCGGCGCGGCGGGCCGTCGGGGTCGTGGATCGTGATCTCGACGATCCCGCGCTCCCGGGCCTGGGAAAGGATCCGCGAGACGTTCGAGCGGGACAGTCCCAGCTCCTTCGCCACCTCCGTCTGCGAGCGGCCCTGCTCGTGATAGAGGCGCGCCGCGCGCACCACGAGGGCGGTGTCTCGAGGGGCGGGCATGGGCTCTCCTGGCGGGCGGCGGCGCGGGACGCGCCGGACGGAACGAGCCCAGCGTACGCAGGCGAGCGCCGACGGGTGCCAGAATCAGGGGGTCGTCGTCCGGGAGGAACCATGAGCACAGATCCGCGCACGCCCCGCGCACCGCTCGCGCTGAGCCTCGTCCTGGCCCGTCTCGAGGCGGCCGACGCGACCGACGCGCTGCGCACCCTCGCCGGGCACCTGCTGGACGACGGCGCCGTCACCGAGGCCTTCCCCGAGGCGCTGCAGGCGCGCGAGCGGCGCTACCCGACGGGCCTGCCCACCCCGATCCCCACCGCGATCCCGCACGCCGACCCCGAGCACGTGCTCGTCCCGGGCCTGGCGCTCGCGACCCTCGCCCGCCCCGTCGCCTTCGGGGAGATGGGGGCCGGCGGCGGGGAGGTCCCGGTGCAGCTGCTGGCCATGCCGCTGCTGACCGACGCGCGCGAGCACCTCGCCGCCCTGCAGCGCCTGATGGCCCTGCTGCAGGACGAGCAGGCTGTCGCCGCGCTGCTCGAGACCGAGGACGCCGAGACGCTGAGGGCCCGGGCCGAGGCGCTGCTGGGACGGGCAGAGGACGAGGAGGAGATCGCATGAGGAGCCCCAGGCTGGGAGTGAAGGCGCTGATCGTCCGCGAGGGGCAGGTCCTGATGAACCGCTACCTGGAACCGGACGGTCGGGAGGTGTTCGCCCTGCCCGGAGGCGGGCAGGAGCACGGCGAGGACCAGGCCGCGGCGATGGTCCGCGAGTGCCGCGAGGAGATCGGCGCCGAGGTCGAGGTGCACCAGCCCGCCTGCCTGTTCGAGATCATGATGGACCGGCGCATGGTCGACGGCTCCCCGATCCCGCCGTTCCACCAGGTCAACGTCGCCTACTGGTGCGGCCTGGCCGAGGGGGAGGAGCCCGGGGAGGGCACCGAGCCGGACCCCGGCCAGGCCGGCACCGCCTGGCTGGCGCTGGACCGGCTCGGCGAGCACGTCGTCCACCCGCCCGAGCTCGCCCGCTGGCTCGAGCAGGACCCCGGCTCCCGGCCGTTCAGCCTCGGGGTGTGCCGCGGCTGAGCGGGCGATAGCCTGGGGGAGTGTCCAGCGGCGGTCGAGTCCGCCGCGACCCGAGAGCTAGGAGCCCCATGACCACCTCGCCCCGCATCTCCTTCCACGACGGCCGCTCCATCCCGCAGCTCGGCTACGGCGTGTGGCAGGTCGAGAACGAGGTCGCCGCCGACGTCGTCGTCAAGGCCCTCGAGGCCGGCTACCGCCACGTCGACACCGCCCGCGGCTACAACAACGAGGCCGGCGTGGGCCAGGCCCTGAAGTCCGCCGGCCTCCCGCGCGACGAGGTCTTCGTGACCTCGAAGGTACCCAACCAGGACCAGGGCCGCGACGCGACCCTGCGCTCCTTCGACGCGACCATGGAGGACCTGGGTCTCGACGAGCTCGACCTCTACCTCATCCACTGGCCCGCCCCCTCCAAGGGCCTGGCCGTGGAGACCTGGAAGACGCTCGTGGAGCTCAAGGAGCAGGGCCGGATCCGCTCCATCGGCGTCTCGAACTTCCGTCGCGAGGACATCGAGACGATCGAGGCCGAGACCGGCGTGCTGCCCGTCCTGAACCAGATCGAGGTCCACCCGTACCTCGGCAATGCCGAGCTGCGCGCCTTCCACGCCGAGAAGGGCATCGTCACCGAGGCCTGGTCGCCGCTGGGCCAGGGTGGCGGCGAGCTCGAGGACCCGGTGGTCACCGCCGTCGCCGAGGCGCACGGCGTCGGCCCCGCCCAGGTGCTGCTCGCCTGGAACCTCGCGCTCGGCAACGTGGTGGTCTCGAAGTCCGTCACCCCCGAGCGGATCGCCGCGAACCTCGCCTCCCTCGAGCTCACGCTCACCGATGACGAGATCGCGAACATCGCCGCCCTCGACAAGGGCGCCACCGGCCGCCAGGGCCCGGACCCCGACACCTTCGCCGGTCACCAGGGCGCCTGAGCTCGACCCGTACTGCCGCGGCCCCGCCGCACACCACGACGCGCCGCGTCTCCCACCAGGGAGGCGCGGCGCGTCGTCGTGCGGGGCGAGCTCCGACGAGGTCGGCTCCGCCGCCGGGGTGACGCCGTCCGTCGGCCGGCCGTCGCTCTCGACGCCCGGCCGCGGAGGGTTCTGCTGCCGTGGGGAGTCATGCGCGTCCGGGCATGAGTCGTGGCGCCACAGAAGTTGCGGGCGGCGCAGCCTTAGGGTCGGGCTCTGACACAGCGTCGCCGGTGCCGGACAGGAGAGGGACGTGAGCACACCGCAGAGTCCCGATCCCGAGCAGCGATTCACCGCGCTGTTCGACGGCACGTACGGCGACGTCCTCCGCTTCGTCCGCCGCCGACACGGGGACGAGGGCGCGGAGGACGTCGTCGCCGAGGCCTTCCTGGTCGCCTGGCGCAGGCTCGAGGACCTGCCCGAGGATCCCGGCGACGCCCGGGCCTGGCTGTTCGGCATCGCGCGGGGAACTCTCGCCAACTCACGGCGCAGCGATCGTCGCCGGGACGCGCTCGGTGTGCGGCTCGCGGACCATGACGCCCGAGCCGGGCAGGTGAGCGACGACGCGGCGACGCTGCGGCTCGATGTCGGCCGCTCCTGGACGCACCTCACCCAGACGGAGCAGGAGGCCATCGCCCTCACCGTGCTCGACGGACTCACCTCGGCGCAGGCCGCGCGGGTCCTCGGCATCACTCCGGTCGCCTATCGGCTGCGGCTCTCCCGCGCCCGACGACGGCTGCGGCGCCTGGTGGAGGACGGCCCACCGCCGAGCCCCCGTACCGCCGCCGACCGCACCGCACACCCTGCTGACACCGCCTGGGAGGCGACCTCATGAGGACCACGACGCTCGAGAACACCCTGCGGACGCTCGATCCGGCTCCGCCGACAGGCGACGGACGCCCCGCACGGGCCGATGCAGATCTCCACCGGATCCTCGCCACCCCGCGCGACAGCGGCGACCGCTCCGATCACCCGTCTGTCGGCGACCGTCCTGCCGTCGGCGCCCGCCCGCTCGTCGGCCGTCCTCGACGTGCGCGATGGCGCGCCGGGCTCGTCGCCGTCGCCGCTGCGACGCTGATGGTGACGACGGGCGTGGTCGGCATCGACATCCTGCGGCCCACGACGGCTTCCGCGACATGGACACCGGTGGGGGATGCCGTTCCCGCCGATGCTCCCGGGGTCCAGCAGTGCGAGCAGTGGTGGCAGATCGAGTCCTCCGAGCTCCGACCGGTCCTGCAGGAGCGGCGCGGGGACACCACCCTGGTCCTCGCCGCCGACGATCAGGGCCGCGAGCTGCTGTGCACCGCGACGCTGAGGGACGGGCAGGAGCCGATCGGCGGGATGACCTCGGTGGAGGACGCTCCGATCGCCCAGCTCGCGCCGCACGAGGTCTCGACGACCTTCGTCGACACGACGTTCGAGGAGGCCATGCGGCAGAACGGGTGGCAGGCCGAGGGATCCACGACTGTCGCCGGCGATGTCGGGGAGGACGTGGCACGGGTGGTGCTCGAGACCGACGCCGGGCCCGTCGTGGCGAGCCTCGCCGACGGACGCTTCGCCGCCTGGTGGCCGATCGAGGACGACTCCGATACCCACCCCGAGGTGCGTGCGCAGATCACCACCGCCGACGGGGAGACCCGGACCGAGACGCTGCGCGGGCGGGGCTGACCGGGCGGCATCGTAGGGTCGGGGCATGTCGCTGCCCACCGCCGCCGCCCCGACCGAGGTGCGCCTCGCGCACTGCCTGCTCGACGCCGACGGCGCCGTGCTCTCCTCCGAGCGCGCCGAGGAGTCGTTCTACGCCGCGAGCACCATCAAGCTGCACGTGCTGCTGGCGGTGCTGCGCGCCGCCGAGCAGGGCGAGCTCGACCTCGACACGGAGCTGCCCGCGACCCGTACCTTCACCGGCGCCGACGGGGAGGAGTTCACCCTGTCCGGCGATCACCTCGATCCCACCCACCCCGAGCCCGGCGCCCCGATCGCGCTCCGCGATCTCGCCACGCGGATGATCGACCGCTCCAGCAACGAGGCGACCGACCAGCTGCTCGAGCTCGTCGGCCTGGACGCGGTCGCGGCGGTCGTCGGTGAGCTGGGGCTCACCGCCACCCGGGTCGAGAGGCTGATCGGGGACGCCGCGGCCCTCGAGCGGGGCCTCACCAACGAGACCTCCGCCGCGGATCTCGCCCGCACCATGCACCACCTCGTCGCAGGCCCCCGTCTCTCAGGCGACTCCCACGAGCTCGCCCTCGCGGCGATGCACGCGCAGACGATCCCGATCATCGGGAGCGTGCTGCGCGACGGCGTCCGATGGGGGTCGAAGTCCGGGTGGGTCGACGGGTACCGGCACGACGTCGCCTACGTCGAGGATCCTGCCGTCGGCGGCCTGCGCGTGCTCGCGGTGATGACCGCGGGGCTCGCCGAGGAGGAGGCCGACGCACGGATCGCCGCCCTCGTCCGGGAGCTGCTCCCGGAGGCGGCGCAGCCGTCTGGAGCCGACGAAAACCTAGGCTGATCAGGGCATTCCGGACATCGCGGGTTGACGGTCGTGATCATTCCGTGATCAGGATGGGTGCGCACGATCGCGGGGGTGCGTCGCCCGGGAGACCGGAGCCCGGGTAGCCCGGCGGCCCCCGCAGTCGACACGGAGGTTCTCACCGTGACCGATCAGGCAGCACTCTCCCCGCACGACCGACGCAGCTTCTTCCGCGGCCTCGGCGTCGCCGGAGCCGCGGCCCTCACCGGACTGGCCGTCCCGACTGTCCTCGCTCCCCGCGCCTCGGCCGTGCCCGTGGACGGCTTCAACCAGAAGATCTCCCGCGAGGAGGTCATCGAGCGCGCTCATACGTGGGTGGATGCCCCGCGGCCCTACTCGATGGAGGCCTTCGACGTGGGCCCCGAGGACGATCCGAACACGCTCTGGCGTCAGGATTGCTCCGGCTTCGTGTCGATGGCGCTCGCCATCCGCGACACCGACAACCCGACCGGCTTCACCACCGAGACCCTCCACCCGGACGGCGGCTACGGCATCACCCACGCCATCACGAAGGAGGAGCTGCTCCCGGGCGACTTCATCCTCCAGCGCAACGCCGACTCCTCCAGCGGCGTCGGGCACGTCGTGCTGTTCAACGGCTGGGCCGACGGCGGCGGCTACCACCTGCTCGAGCAGTCCTACGGTGCCGGCGGCACCACGGCGCGCGTGGCCGATTACCCCTACGACGGCATGCCCGAGTACCACCCGTTCCGCTACGACAACATCGTCGACTGAGCCGACTGGATCGACGGACCGGTCGCTGCCGGTCCCGGCGACGAGGGGCCGTCGGGCGCGCAGGGCGTCCGGCGGCCCCTCGTCGTCAGCGGGCGCGGCGGGCGGCTGCGGCGGCGATGTCGGTGAGGTCCTGCGCCATCGTCGGCTTCGAGGCGGCGAGGCCGATGCGGCCCGAGACCTCGTCGCCCAGACCCCGGAGGCCGCCGCGCGGCGGCAAATCGGCGACGTTCTCGAGGCGCAGCTCGGTGTCCCCGTCCACGAGCTCCCGCAACGTGAAGACGGTGCGATAGCCGATCTTGCCCACCGCGGAGCGGATCACCGTGCGGTGCAGAGGCTCGGTCTCGGCGACCTCGAGCTCCATCGTCGCGCTCCTGCCCAGCATCGTCCGCGTCTCCCGCCAGCGGGTGCCCTCGGCATAGGGGCCGTCGGTGAGCAGCTCGACCCGCTCCACGCCGGTGAGCACCTGCGGGGTGCCGGCGATGTCGGTCAGCACCTCCCAGACGATCGCGGGCGGGGCGTCGACGGGGTGGACGAGCTGGAGGCGCGGGGCGGTCATGGCCATGAGGGTAGGCCGCACGCCGACCGCCCGGTCGGGACGTCCGCCCGGGCGGTCGGCATCTAAGAGGCTCGGCGGCGGCTCAGGCGTCGATCACGCGACGCGCCCCGGCGTACTCCCCGGTCGGGTCGTACTCGGTCAGCGACATGATCTCCACGCTGCGCGCCGCGTTCGGGGCCTGCATGATCAGATCGTCCCCGAGGTACAGGGCGACGTGGCGGATCGAGTCGCCGCCCGGCTCCGTCGCGAAGAACACCAGGTCGCCGCGGCGCAGGTCCTCCCGCGCCACCTCCGCGAGACCGGAGTGGTTCATCTGGTCGCCGGCATCGCGGGCGATCCGGATGCCGTGGTGATGGAAGAGCGTGTACGTGTACCCGGAGCAGTCGAAGCCCCAGGCGCTCACGCCCGCCCACAGATAGCGCAGACCCAGGAAGCGCTCGCCGGTGGCGATCACGTCCTCGACCGTCGGGGTCGGCGGCTGCTCGCCCTGCGCTCGCACTGCCACGTCGCCGGCCGGCAGATAAGCCGGACCGGCACCGGGCACCGCGACCTTCACGGCCTTCGCGGTGCGGCCGAGCACCGGCAGGATCGTGTCGAAGGAGACGTCGATCCCGGGATGGTTCCCGGACGGCGTGCCCGTGAGGGTGCTGGTCAGCGCGGTGACGGTCGCGGTCTGGGAGGTCTCGGCGCGACGGGCGAAGCCCTCGTCGACCACGAGATGGGACAGCGGCACCCAGCCGGGATAGCCGCGCGGATCGCGCGGGGTGGACTGCGCGGTGACGACCACGTGGGCCCAGTCGCCGTCGATCTCGTCGACGATCACCTCGCTGCCCAGCACGGCCTGGCTCTCCAGCTCGCCCGTCAGCCAGCGCCGGGTCTCGGTGTCCTCCATGTTCGCGTTCCAGGCGTCGAGGTCGACGGGGGCCGACACCGCCGGGTCGTCGATCCCGGGCCGGTTGGTGCGCGGGTCGACCCACAGCGTCGTCGCGGAGACGGCGACATGGGCGCGATCGCCCGGCGCGGGCGCCGTGCCGGCGGCGGGCCGCGG
>NZ_KV788683.1:0-4527 GCF_001807385.1 Brachybacterium sp. HMSC06H03
CCCGAGCTGCGCCGCGGCCGACGGCTCGGAAGCGGACGTCGACACCGCCTCGGCCTCCTGCGCGGTGCGCTCGGGCGCCCCGTCGGCAGGCGGCGTCTCGTCGCCCGAGGGCTTCGCGCCGCGGAGCGTGGGCAGGGAGGGCATGAGCTGGCGCAGCTTCCACGTCACGGCGTCGACGCCCTGGGCCCCGAACTCGGCCAGGTCCGACGGGGTGGTGCGCCAGGAGACGTGCTTGGCCCCGCCGCGCGAGGCGAGGAGCGTGTCGGCGACCGGCGGCGTGCCGTCGCCGTAGTCGGCGTCGCGGCGCAGCCGGGGCAGGACGGGGAGGGTCCTGCCGTGCGCGGGGCCGGCGAGGTAATGGCGGTCGGTGCCGCCGGGAATCGCGCTGAAGGAGACGACGCCGCGACCGCCGACGGGGAACTCGATCACGGTGGCCTCGCCCTCGCGGCGCACCGCGGGGCGGAGGATGCGATCGCCGTCGTCCACCTGGACGTCGTGCAGGACCTCCGCGGAGCGCACCGTGAGCCGGTGCACTCGGCGCAGGCCGGAGCGCGTGACGCGGTGGCTGATCGCGCTCGCGGGCACGGGCTCCTCCCCGTCGGTCGCGAACACGGCGGAGAGGTCCAGGGCGCGGCCCGGGGGCGGGCCGACCACGGCGCCGTACTTCGCCACGACCGCCTCGGCGGAGAAGCGCTCGTCGAAGATCTCGCGGGCGCGGCGGCCGAAGCGCTCGCGCAGCTGCGCGTCCGCGACCAGCTCGTCCAGCCGGGCGACGAGGGCATCCACGTCGCCGACGGGGACGATGAACCCGCTGGCGCCGTCCTCGACCGCGTCCCGCGGCCCGAACTCGTAGTCGTAGGTGACGGTGGGCAGGCGGTGGTAGGCGGCCTCGAGGAGCGGGTACCCGAACCCCTCGGACAGCGAGGTCATCAGCACGATGTCGGCGCTGGAGTAGACGTCCTGCTCGGTGCCGAAGCCTGGGATCGAGACCCGGTCCCGCAGCCCGAGCGAATCGATCAGCTCGTTCACCGCGATGAAGTAGGGGTTCAGCGGGCTGATGTTGCCCCACAGGGTCAGGTGCACTGAGTCGTCCTCGAGCCGCGACAGGGCCCTGATCGCCTCGAGCTGGTTCTTGCGGTGCTGGAACGAGGCCGGCAGCACGATCTCGACGCCGGTCCGGGGCTTGCGCACCACCTGCGCGGGATGGTGGATGTTGGGGATGCACACCACGTCCGCGGCGTCGAAGCGCGAGGCGAACTGCTCGTTCAGCCCCTCGGCGACGGTCTGGACCCGGTCGATCGCCTCCCGGGCCTCGTCCACCAGCGCCCAGAGCTCGTCGTGGTGGCGGTAGTCGCCGTGCACCTGCAGCAGGGTGCGGGGGCGCCGCTCCTGACCGGCGAGGGCGCGGTGGAAGGCGAGGGCCTGGACCGGGGTCGTGAAGATCACGGTGTCCTCGGCGGTGAGCTCCTCGTTGAGCTGGCGCAGGGCGGCGAGCTGGTCGGCGGTGAAGGCGTACGGCGTCGAGTAGACGCGCCCGGTGAGGACGGGGTGGACGTTCTCGGCGAGCAGGCGGCCGCCCTCGGCGGGCAGCGTCTGGAGCACGTAGGCGGGGACCCCTGGATCCAGCGGCCAGCGCGGCATGGCGAGCTCGGCGCCGTCCCCCGCTCCCAGGAAGCTCAGGACCGCCAGCGGGTATCCCCCACGATGCAGGGCGTTCGCGGTCTCGACCACGGACTTGTGGTAGCCGGTGGGGCCGGACAGCTCGTTGACGCAGATCAGGATCATGGTCCGCGCAGTCTATCCACGTGCTCCGTTCAGATCCGGTTCTTGCGGAGCGCCGCGAGCGCCCCGGTGACCAAGTGCACCGCTGCGCTCGGGACGGACAGCCGCTCCTGGCCCCGCAGCACCTGCCACACGGCGCGGACCGCACGGGTGCGGTCGGAGGAGTGGGAGTCCTCCTGCGCGGCGCGGTAGAGCGCCAGCGGCTCGTCGATCCCGGCGGCGGTGCCCCCCTCGCGCAGGATGCTCAGCCACAGCGCGTAGTCCTCGGCGCCGGGGACGTCCGGCATCGTCACCGGTCCCGTGCGCTCGAGGTCGACCACGGCGGTGAGGTTGCCGATCACGTTGCGGCGCAGCAGACCCTCGCGGGTGAGTTCCGTGGGGACGTGCACGACGCGGCCCTCGGGCACGAAGTCCGCGCCGGTGCCCGCGAAGTCGGCCGACACGCGGTGGTAGCCGCAGTACAGAAGTGACGCACCGCTCGTCCGGGCGAGATCGAGCTGCCGCTGCAGCTTCTCGGGGAGCCACAGGTCGTCCGCATCGCAGAAGGCGAGGAAACGCCCGGTGCCGCTGGCGATGCCGGAGTTCCTGGCCGCGGCCGGGCCGCCGCTGCGCTCCCGGCGGACGATCCGCACCCGCGCATCTCCCTCCGCGAGCTCCTCGGCGATGCGCACGGTGTCGTCCGTGGAGGCGTCGTCGACCACCACCAGCTCGAGGGAGCGGAAGGTCTGATCGAGTACGCTTGTCACCGATTGACGCAGGGTCCGCGCACCGTTGAACACCGGCATCACGACCGTCACCAGCGGAAGCGGATCCTTTGCGGTAGTCACGACGCACGATCATACCGACGCCCGAGGACGGCCCAGCCCGCCGCGCCCGTCCGGCTAGAGGAGAACGAACTTGGCAGATCAGAAGGCGGAGGTACCGCTCGCTCCGCGCCTGACATCCGCGGAGTCAGAAGCGCTCGCCGCGCGGGCGGGACTGGACGAGATGGGGGTCCGGCCGCCGCTGGGCCGCTACATCAAGCAGGTCTGGCAGCGGCGCTCGTTCATCTGGAACCTCTCCGCATCCCGGGCGTATTCCCGCAACCAGGGCTCGTACCTGGGTCAGGCCTGGGCGATCCTGCGCCCCGTGCTCGACGCGGCCGTGTACGTGATCATCTTCGGCTTCCTGTTCCACTCGAGCGCGCCCGGCATCGAGAACCGCGCGGCGTTCATCACCATCGGCACGTTCACCTACTCCCTGTTCCAGACCTCTGTGATGTCGGGCCTGAACTCGGTGCCCACGAACCTGCAGCTGATCAGGTCGCACAAGTTCCCGCGCGCGGTGGTGCCGCTCGCGACGGTGATGACCGAGACCGTGCTGTTCGCCCCGATCCTGGTCGCGATGATGGCGGTCGTGCTGGTGACCGGCGTGCTGCCGGGCATGGGCGTGGTCGTGCCGACCTGGTCATGGTTGCTGCTCCCCCTCGCGGCCGTGCTGCTCGCGGTGTTCTCCGCCGGCGTCGCCATGTTCTTCGCGCGCCTGGGCGCGCGCGCCCCTGACATCGCCAACGCCATGCCCTTCATCCTGACGCTGGGCCGCTACGCCTCCGGCGCAATGTTCCTGATCTCGGCGATGGTCCCCGACGAGCTCTGGCTGAAGCCGCTCCTGCTGCACCAGCCGGTCGCGATCTACCTGGAGCTGTTCCGTGCGGCGTTCGGGAACGAGCCGCTCATCCCGATGACACCGGGCCTCTGGCTCGAGGCCACCGCCTGGGCGGTGGGCGTCTTCGCCATCGGATTCCTGTACTTCTGGCGCGCAGAGGAGACCTACGGTCGTGACTGAGGACATCGATTTCGAGATCGACCCCGAGAACCTCCCGGACCGCGTGGACCGCGACAAGCCGCTGGGCGCGCCGTCGGTGGTGGTCGACGACCTGCACATCACGTACCGCGTGTTCGGCGCCCGCCGCAGCGGGACCACCAAGCAGCGCGCCTCGCTGTGGGACAAGATGGTCAGCCTCGGCCGCCCCGACACCGGCCCGATCACCGAGGTGCCCGCCGTGCGCGGCGTGTCCTTCGTGGCTCATCACGGCGAGTCGATCGGCATCCTGGGCACCAACGGCTCGGGCAAGTCGACCCTGCTGCGGGCCGTGGCGGGGCTGCTGCCGCCGTCCTCGGGCCGGGTGTTCACCTCCGCCGAGCCGGAGCTGCTGGGCGTGAACGCCGCGATGCTCCCCCGACTCACGGGCGAGCGCAACATCATGATCGGCGGTCTCGCGCTCGGGCTGAGCACCAAGGAGGTCAAGGCGAACATCCCGGGCGTGGCGGACTTCGCCGAGCTCGGCGACTTCCTGTACCTGCCGATGACGTCCTACTCCTCGGGCATGGCCTCGCGCCTGCGGTTCGCGATCTCGACGATCCGCACCCCCGAGATCCTGATGATCGACGAGGCCCTCGCCACCGGCGATGCCTCGTTCCGCAAGAAGAGCACCGCCCGGATCGAGGAGATCCGCGGACAGGCCGGCACCGTGTTCTTCGTGTCGCACTCGCTCGCCTCCGTGCGGGCGATGTGCACGCGCGCGCTCTGGATCGACAAGGGCGTGCTGGTGGCCGACGGCGACGTCGATGAGGTCGCGGACCTGTACCACGCCTACGTGGAGGGCCGCACCGACGCCTCCTCCGGCGCGAAGCTGAAGTAGGGCCGACGGGCACAGCCCCCACGGGGCATCACCTGCGAACGGCGGGCCGGGCGATCTCTCGCCCG
>NZ_KV788684.1:0-730 GCF_001807385.1 Brachybacterium sp. HMSC06H03
CGATCACCTCGCGGTGATCGGCCCCTTCCGTCGTCCCGGCATCGTCCCTGCCGGCCGGAAGAGCGGGCGCCGACGCCGGGCCGCGGTCCGCGCCCGTCGAGCGCCTCGCTCAGATTCCGCTGATCCCGGGGTCGAGCGTCGCCACCACCCGCGGGGAGGGGGAGCCGGAGCCGCTGCCCGGCGCCATCTCCCGCGTGACCAGCAGACGATCGGCGGTCCCGTCGGCGGTGAACGCGATCTCGCCGTCGCGGGAGAGGTCCAGCACGCCCAGGCTCCGCGCGACCCCGTCGGTCTCGCGCCACAGCTCGAGCACCTCGCCGTCCCAGCCGGCGACGCCCTCGGCGCGCAGCGCCACGCCGTCCTCCGCGATCACCGCCTGCCAGGTGCCGTTGTCGCTCAGCCCGGGCACGAGCTGCGCCTCGGGGGAGAGGGAGAGCGTCGTCCAGGTGTCGGTGAACTCCTCGGCCTCGGCGAGATCGCGGCGGGTGGTCACCAGCAGCCCGCCCAGCACCAGGGCGGTCACCGCCAGGAGCGCGGCGAGCGTGCGGGAGATCCAGGGGGTGCGGCGCGTCCCGGCGCGGGCCTGCTGTCGGCGCCGGCGGCGTGCACGGCGTCCGCGCTCCGCCTCGTCGCTCGGGCGGAAGGCGAAGGAGGGGGCGGCGTCCGGGGCGGACTGCTCGCCGCCGGAGGGGACGGGGGTCGGGGCCGAGGGGGCCGACACCCCGGCCCC
>NZ_KV788685.1:0-10929 GCF_001807385.1 Brachybacterium sp. HMSC06H03
GGCGAGCAGCGCGGCCCGGGCGCCGGCGCCGCGGCGGGAGCGGGCGCCGGTGGCGAGGTCGAACTCGACGTCGGTGTACCCTGCGGCGTCCTGGACCGCCTGCCGGGCCGCGGGCGAGAGCGGGGCCCGGCCGAGGTTCGTGTGGACGATGACGCCGGTCGCGTTCAGCACCGGGCGCAGCGTGGAGGCGCTGTGGTCCCCGAGGGAGGAGAGCACCGCGGCGGTCACGTCCTCCGGGGCGATCTCGCCGCGGCGGGCCCGGTCCTGGGCGGCGCGGACCAGGTCGTGCACCACGCGCTCCCCCATCGCGCCGCTCGCCGCGGCGACCTCGGGCAGGGCGAGCAGGCGATCCGTGCGCGGGATCCGCCGACGAGGGTCCTCCGCGCCGGGGCATGACCTGCCGGGGCTCTTCGCGTCGTGGCCGATGGCGCCGTGGCCGCCCCGGCCCGGGGTCGTCGTGCCCTCGGCGTCGCTCGGGGACTGGGGCACGGGACCTCCTGCGCACGGGATCGGAGCGTCCGCCCGACGGCGGACGGCAGTATTGGCGGAGGCGGACGGGAATCGAACCCGCCAGACCGAGATGCTCGGTCTCACCAGTTTTGAAGACTGGGGCGCCCACCAGGACACGTACGCCTCCGCGGGCGACGATATCACCGCCGGACCTGGGACGACGCTCGCACTCCTCAGGCGGACCGGGCTAGGGTCGGGCCATGAGCGACTCCCCCATCCTGCCCCTGTCCCGCCCCGCGATCCGCCTGACCACGATGGCGCACGGAGGCGGTTGCGCCTCGAAGATCCCTCCGGGCGAGCTCGAGGAGGTCGTCTCCTCCCTCGCCGGGCAGCAGTACGACCAGGTGATCGTGGGCCTGGACGACGGGGACGACGCCGCCGCCGTGCGGATCGGCGGGCCCGACGGCGACACGGCCGTGCTCTCCACCGCGGACTTCTTCACCCCCGTGGTCGACGACGCCCGCGACTGGGGCCGGATCGCGGCCGCGAACGCGCTCAGCGACATCTACGCGATGGGCGGCGACCCCGTGGTCGCGATCAACCTCGTCGGCTGGCCCCGCGAGGTCCTGCCCTACGAGCTGCTGCAGGAGGTGCTCGCCGGCGGTCTCGCGATCGCGACGGAGGCCGGGGTGCCGGTCATCGGCGGGCACTCGGTCGACGATCCCGAGCCGAAGTACGGCATGGCCGTCACCGGCACCGCCCGCCCGGACCGTCTGCTGCGCAACGACGCCGCGGAGCCCGGCCTGCCGATCACGCTGACCAAGCCGCTCGGGGTGGGCCTGCTGAACAACCGCATGAAGTCCACCGGCGAGGTCTCCGCCGCCGCGATCGAGGTGATGACGACCCTGAACCGGGACGCCTCGAAGGCGGCTCTCGCCGCCGGGGCGAAGGCCGCGACCGACGTGACGGGCTTCGGCCTGCTGGGCCACCTGTACAAGATGGGCCGCGCGTCCGGGGTCGGGATGATCCTGGACAGGGCGTCGGTGCCGCTGGTCGACGGCGCGGCGGAGGCGCTGCGGGACGGGTTCGTCTCCGGCGGGACGCGGCGGAACCTCGAGTGGGTGCGCCATGCGGTCCAGGCCGGACCCGGCATCGACGAGGACGATCTGCTGCTGCTCGCCGACGCGCAGACCTCGGGCGGCCTGCTGGTGATCGGCGAGGTGCCCGGCTATCCGGTGATCGGCGAGACCGTCGCGGGCGAGGGCATCCAGGTCCGCTGACCGCGCCCGCGGGTCCGCCCGTTCAGCCGGCGGTGGTGATCGAGTCGTCGGTGATGCCGGCGGCGCGGCGGGCCGCCAGGCGCGCCTTCTGCGGCTCGATCACGCGGCGCGGGTCCTTCACGGACTCGAGCCCGGCGTTCAGCACCCCGAAGCGGGTCAGCGCCGAGGCGGTCAGCAGCGCGGCACCGCTCGCCGCCGCGATCACGCGGCTGCGCCCGCCGAGGAGCGTGCCGATGCCGCCCGCGATCGCGAGGCGCTCCGCCCAGGTCAGGAGCTTGCCCGGCGTCCCGGTCTCGAGCGGCTCCCGCTCCAGGGGATGCATCGACTCCTTCATCAGGTGCATGCTCGCCACGTCCCCGGCGACCCCCGCGGCCGCGAGGAGCCGGGCGGGACCGGCCTCGGCGACAGGGGTGGTGACCATCGCGGCACCGCCGGCGGCGAGGCTCGCGGAGGAGGCGAAGAGGTACGGGAGGTGGCCGCGGCCTGCCTCCCAGGTGGGGACCACGGTGTTGCCCAGCAGCGCACCGGTGTACGAGGCGAGCAGCGGGGCGAGGGCGACCTGGCCGAGGGAGGCCGGCCCCTCGGCGGCCCTGAGCAGGTGGCGCAGCGCCCCGAGCGGGAGCTTCTCCCCCGCCAGGCGGTCGACCTCGAGCGCGCCGAGCACGCCGGACAGCGAGGCGAAGCCTCCCACCACCCAGGTGCCGAGGCTCATGGGGCTGGTGGCCTTGACCGTGCGCATCATGTTCAGGAACCGCTCGGGGCGGCCGAGATCCTCGATGAGCGCCAGCGTGCCGACACCGACGGTGCCGAGCGCCGTGAGGCGCGCGCTGCGGCGCAGCACCGGGCGACCGGTGCACTGCGCCCCGAAGGCCAGCAGGCCCAAGCCGCCGGCTACGCCGCCGAGGAACAGGTAGACGGCGATCGGGGCCTTCCACGGCGGCGCCTTGACCACGGGCCGACCGTAGTAGGAGTCGTACTGCTCGGACCGCTCGATCTCGACGTCCTCGACGACCGCGCCCTCGCGGGAGCCGTCGCCCATCCCGACCTCGCCGAGGCCGCGGCGGCGTCGGCGCTTCCCTCCGTCGCGCCGGCGGGGCTTCTCCGGCGGACGGTCCGCGTCGTACTCGGTGATGCTCATCGACGCGCCCCCAGGAAGGACAGCGCGACGGCCACGACCATGCCCGCAGCCGCGATGCCGGTGCGGGCGTAGAGCTTCGGCAGCGCCTTGGTGGGCACCTGCGGGTCCGGCGGGAGGCCGTACACCTCGGGCTCGTCCAGCAGCAGGAACACCGAGCCGGTGCCGCCCACGCCGTCCTTGGGGTTCGCCCCGTACAACCGCGCCTCGGTCATGCCGCGCTCGTGCAGGTCGGCGACCCGCTGCTTCGCGTCGGCCGTGAGATCGGGGTGGTCGCCGAAGGTGATCGACTGCGTGGGGCAGGTGGCGGAGCAGGCGGGCTGCTCGCCGTCGACCAGCCGGTCGTAGCACAGCGTGCACTTGCTCGCGGTGTTGCGGCGGGGGTCCTCCTCCTCGCGCACGGCGAACGGGGAGACGGTCCCGTCGTCGCGTCGCTCGATGACGCCGAAGGGGCAGGCGCTCACGCAGGTGCCGCAGCCGTTGCACACGTCCTGCTGCACCACGACGGAGCCGTACTCGGAGCGGAAGATCGCACCGGTCGGGCAGACGTCCAGGCAGCCGGCGTTGGTGCAGTGCTTGCACACGTCCGAGGACATCAGCCAGCGGAACTCGGGGGTGTCCGGCGGGGTGCGGTCCACGCCCGAGAGGTCACCGGCGGGGGTCGCGCCCCGCTTGCCGGAGGACTTCGGGCCGATCCCCGGCATCCCGAGGCTGACGAGCTTGCGGCCGGACTCCCGCGCCTCCTCGATCCGCTCCTGGCCCTGCTCGACGAAGGCGACATGGCGCCAGGTGTTCGCGCCGAGCTCGCCGGTGTTGTCGTAGCTCGAGCCGAGGATCTCGAGGTTGCCGTCGATCGGGTTGCGGTTCCACTCCTTGCACGCCACCTCGCAGGCCTTGCAGCCGATGCAGATGGAGGTGTCGGTGAAGAACCCCTTGCGCTCGTGGTCGTGGTCCCATCCCGCGTCCGCGGAGGGTCCTTCCGGTCCGGCGAGCAGGCTCATCGGTTCCTCATCTCCTTCATCGACGGCTCCCCTGTGGGCACGGCGGTGGCCTCCTCCGGACCGCGCACCTCGTGCGGGGTCCCGCCCGTGGCCGGGCCAGCACCGGGAGCGCCCTCGGCCCCGTCGACCTGCGGGTGCAGCGCGGGGATCAGCCCGGCCCTGCGGCGGTACTCCTCCACCAGCTCGGCACGGCCCGGCCCGCGGGGGCGGCGCCCGGGCAGGATCGTGCACGAGTTGTTCTTGCTGTTCTGGATCTGGGTGTTGGCGTCGAGGTTCATCCCGATCAGGTCGTTCGCCCCGTCGCCCTGCACCACCGCGGCGCTGCCGCGGCCCCAGTGGAACGGGAGGCCGATCTGGTGGACAGTGCGCCCGCCCACATGGAGCGGGGTCATCCGCTCTGTGACCAGAACCTTCGCCTCGATCGCGTTGCGCGCCGAGATGATCGTCGCCCACCCGTAGGGTTCGAGCCCGATCTCCGCGGCGAGCTCCGGGGAGACCTCGCAGTACATCTCCGGCTGGAGCTCGGAGAGATAGGGCAGGAACCGACTCATGCCGCCGGCGGTGTGGTGCTCGGTGATCCGGTAGGTGGTGAACACGTACGGATACACCTCACCGCCCTGCGCCGACGCGCCCGGCGAGCTGAGGTTGTCCTCGTCCTGGAAGGTGACCCTGGTGGGGTTGGACTGCTGGGGGTACAGAGGATTGGGGATGTTCGACTCCGGCGACTCGTAATGTGTCGGCAACGGCCCGTCCACCATGCCGGTCGGCGCGAAGAGCCATCCGCGCCCGTCGGACTGCATCGTGAACGCATCGGTCCCCGCCAGCGCCGCCACGCCGCCCTTGCCCGGGTCCCCGGGGTCGTCGGGACGCTTCGTGGGCGGGAAGTCCGGCACGTCCTTCCCGGTCCATGTCCCGCTCTCCTCGTCCCACCAGACCCACTTCTTCCGCTCGCTCCACGGGCGGCCCTCGGGATCGGCCGAGGCCCGGTTGTAGAGGATCCGTCGGTTCCCGGGCCAGGCCCAGCCCCAGTCGGCTGCGGTCTCGTCCTGCTCCTGACCGGGTGTCCGCTTCCGGGCACGGTTGATCCCGCCCGCGTAGACGCCGGAGTAGATCCAGCAGCCTCCGCTCGTGGAGCCGTCGTCCTTCATCTCCCCGAAGGAGGCCAGCGGCTGCCCGGCCCTCTCACCGGAGAGGTGTCGGCCGTTGATCTCGGCGAGGACCGCCTCGGCGTCCGGCTCGCCATGCTCGTTGACAGGATAATCCCAGGTCAGTTCGAGGATCGGACGGTCGCGAGGGTCGGAGGAGTCCTTGAGCTTCTCCCGCACGCGGCGTCCCAGCTCGTACATGAACTCGAGATCGCTCTTCGCGTCGCCCGGCGGCTCGACGGCCTGGTCGCGCCACTGCACCATGCGCTGGGTCTGCGTGAACGACCCGGCCTTCTCGGTGTGGTTCGCGGCCGGGAGGAAGAACATCTCGGTGCCGATCTGCTCCGGGGAGAGCTCCCCCGACTCGATCTCCGGTCCGTCCTTCCAGAAGGTCGCCGACTCGATCATGTAGAAGTCGCGCACCACCATCCACTTCAGGTGCGTCAGGCCCAGACGCTGCATACGCCCGTTGGCCGAGCCGACAGCGGGGTTCTGGCCGAACAGGAAGTACCCGTCGACCCCGCCCTCGAGCATCCGCATCACGGTCTGGTACGTGCCGTGCGCGCCGGTGAGCCGGGGCAGGTAGTGATACCCCCAGTCGTTCTCGGCGGTGGCGTGCTTCCCCCACCAGGCCTTCAGCAGATTGATCGTGTAGATGTCCGCATTGGCCCAGAAGCCCTTCTGCTCCTTCTTCCCCACCAGGCGCGTGTACTCGTCGAAGTCGTCCTGTCCGGCCTTCGGCATCGGAAGGTAGCCGGGCAGGATGTGGTAGAGCGTCGGGATGTCGGTGGAGCCCTGGATGGTGGCGTGTCCGCGCAGCGCCATGATGCCGCCGCCGGGGCGTCCCATATTGCCCATGAGCAGCTGGAGGATGCCGGAGGTGCGGATCATCTGCGCACCGCCCTGGTGCTGGGTCCAGCCCAGCGCATAGGCGAACATCGTCGTCTTCTCACGGCCCGAGTTCTCCGCGATCGAACTCGCGAGGTACTCGAAGTCCTCCGGAGCGATGCCGCAGGTCTCCTGCACCATCTCCGGGGTGTAGCGCGCGTAGTGACGCTTCAGGATCTGGAAGACGGTGCGGGGGTGCTGCAAGGTCTCGTCCCGCTCGGGCAGGCCGCGCGCGATCGCGTCGGGATCACCCGCGTACGCCCAGGTGGTGTTGTCGTAGGTGCCGGTCTCCGGGTCGTAGCCGGAGAACAGGCCGTCGAGGTCCTCGGGGTCGCCGTACGCCTCGGAGACGAGCGTCGAGGCGTTCGTGTACGCCTGCACGTACTCCTTGAAGTACAGCTCGTTCTCGAGCACGTGCCGGATCACGCCGCCGAGCAGCACGATGTCCGTGCCGGTGCGGATCGGGATGTGCCGATCGGCGTTCGCGGAGGTGCGTGTGAACCGCGGGTCGACGTGTATGACCCGGGAGCCGCGCTTGCGCGCCTCGACCACCCATTGGAAGGCGACCGGGTGGGCCTCGGCCATGTTCGAGCCCTCGATGACGATGAGATCAGCGTTGGCGAAGTCCTGCACCGTGTTCGTGGCACCGCCACGACCGAACGAGGCTCCCAGACTGGGAACCGTGGCGGAGTGTCATATGCGGGCCTGGTTCTCCATCTGGATGGCGCCCGCGGCGGTGAAGAACTTCTTGATCAGATAGTTCTCCTCGTTGTCGATGGTCGCGCCGCCGAGGCTCGCGATGCCCATCGTCCGCCGGAGGGGGTTGCCGTGCTCGTCCTCGTCCTCCCAGTACTTCCGGCGCGCCTCGAGGAAGCGGTCCGCGATCATGTCCATCGCGGTGTCGAGGTCGAGGTCCTCCCACTCGGTCCCGTAGGGGCGGCGGTAGCGGACCTTCGTCTGGCGCAGGTAGGAGTTCGCGAGCTGCTCGCTCGCGGCGCCCTTCGGGCACAGCCGGCCCCGGGAGACCGGGGAGTCCGGGTTGCCCTCGATGTTGATGACGCGTCCGTCCTTGTGGAAGACGCGCTGGCTGCAGCCGACGGCGCAGTACGGGCAGACGCTGTCGGCGACACCGTCCGCCTCCGCGGTGCGCGGCGTCGTGCTGCGGGTCCGCGGGGACGTGACGGCGGTGCCGCGTCCCGTCGGATCCGCCCCGCGCAGCTGCCGGATCACCGGCCAGTCGAGGAACGTCTTTCGAGCCATGCCCCCGATGCTATCAGCGGTTTCGACTCGAAGGGCGCGTTCGACGAGGCCCGGGCCGGGTCAGGCCCCCGCGGCGCCCTCGTCGCGGATCCGCTCGTGGTGGCGGATCACCTCGGTGACGATGAAGCGCATGAAGGCCTCGGCGAAGGTGGGGTCCAGCCCTGCGGCATCGGCGAGGGAGCGCAGGCGCTCGATCTGCTGCTGCTCGCGGTCCGGGTCCGCCGGCGGCAGGCCGTGCTCGGCCTTCAGCACGCCCACGCGCTGGGTGTGGGAGAAGCGCTCGGCGAGCAGGTGCACGAGGGCGGCGTCGATGTTGTCGATGCTGCGCCGCTCCTCTCCCAGCAGCTCCCGGGCCCGGGCGACCTCCGCCTCCCGCGGGGCACCCGCGTGGCCGGATGCGCTCATGCGGTGCGCTCCTGCCGGCCGCTGCCGTGCTCGCGGTCCGCGTCCTTGCCGGTGAGCATCAGGGGCGCCCGGCCCTCGGTCACGACGCCCTCGGTGATGACCACCTTGACCACGTCATGCCGGGAGGGGACCTCGAACATGACCGGCTGGAGGGACTCCTCGAGGATGGCGCGCAGGCCGCGCGCACCGGTCTCCCGCTCGACCGCCTTGTCCGCGATGGCCTCCAGGGCGCTGCGCTCGAAGTCGAGCTCGACGCCGTCCAGGGCGAACATCTTGCGGTACTGCTTCACCAGCGCGTTGCGGGGCTCGGTGAGGATCGTGATCAGCGCCTCCCGATCGAGGTTCGAGACGCTCGTGATCACCGGCAGGCGGCCGATGAACTCGGGGATCAGCCCGAACTTCAGCAGGTCCTCGGGCAGCAGCTTCGAGTACAGCGCCTCCTGCGCTAGCGGGGAGTGCAGCTCGGAGCCGAAGCCGATGCCGCGCTTGCCGATGCGGGAGCCGATGATGTCCTCGATGCCGGCGAAGGCGCCCGCCACGATGAACAGCACGTTCGTCGTGTCGATCTGGATGAACTCCTGATGGGGGTGCTTGCGCCCGCCCTGCGGCGGCACCGCAGCGACCGTGCCCTCGAGGATCTTCAGCAGCGCCTGCTGCACGCCCTCGCCGGAGACGTCGCGGGTGATCGAGGGGTTCTCGGCCTTGCGGCCGATCTTGTCCACCTCGTCGATGTAGATGATGCCGCGCTCGGCCTTCTTCACGTCGTAGTCCGCGGCCTGCAGGAGCTTGAGCAGGATGTTCTCGACGTCCTCGCCCACGTAGCCGGCCTCGGTCAGCGCGGTGGCGTCTGCCATCGCGAAGGGGACGTCGAGCATCTTGGCGAGGGTCTGGGCGAGATAGGTCTTGCCGCAGCCGGTGGGGCCCACCAGCATGACGTTGGACTTGGAGACCTCGATGTCCTCGTGGTCGTCGCTCGCCTCCTCGGCGAGGCTCGCAGCGGCGCTCTTCGCGTTCGGAGCCGCCTGCGCGGCGTCCTGCGCGCGCACGCGCTTGTAGTGGTTGTAGACCGCGACGGCGAGGGCGCGCTTGGCAGGCTCCTGGCCGACCACGTACTCCTCGAGGAAGTCGAAGATCTCGCGCGGGGCGGGCAGCGGGGCCTGCTCCTCGGCGGCGGGCTGGGCGGCCTGGACCTCCTCGGCGATGATCTCGTTGCACAGCTCGATGCACTCCTCGCAGATGTACACCCCCGGCCCCGAGATCAGGCGCTCGACCTGCTTCTGCGACTTGCCGCAGAAGGAGCACTTGAAAACGTCCCCGTTCTCGCTCGTACGTGCCACAGCTGTCCTCCTCCTCGGCGCTCAGGTCCGTCCAGCCTCCCCGCCGCTCCTGGCGTGACCGCGCAGGCTCGCTGTGGGCAGAACGACGGCCCCGCCGCAGCGGGGCCGTCGTGGTCGATCGTCGTGCGGCGGAGCCGTCGCGGCGGCCCGCCGACGCGTCAGCGGCCGAGCGCCGGACGCGCCTCCTTGCGGGAGGCGAGCACCTGGTCGACCAGGCCGTACTCGAGGGCGCCCTGCGCGGTGAGGATCTTGTCGCGCTCGATGTCGGCGCTCACCTGCTCCTTGGTGCGGCCCGAGTGGTGGGCGAGGGTCTCCTCCAGCCACTCGCGCATGCGCATGATCTCGTTGGCCTGGATCTCGAGGTCGGAGGCCTGGCCGCCGCCGCCCTCGCCGCCCATCGCGGGCTGGTGGATGAGGATGCGGGCGTTCGGCAGCGCGAGGCGCTTGCCCGGCGCACCGGCCGCGAGCAGCACGGCGGCGGCGGAGGCCGCCTGGCCGAGGCACACGGTGGTGATCTCGGGCTTGATGTACTGCATCGTGTCGTAGATCGCGGTCAGCGCGGTGAACGAGCCGCCGGGGCTGTTGATGTACAGCGTGATGTCGCGATCGGGGTCCTGGGACTCGAGCACGAGCAGCTGCGCCATGACGTCGTCGGCCGAGGCGTCGTCCACCTGCACGCCGAGGAAGATGATGCGGTCCTCGAAGAGCTTGGTGTAGGGGTCCTGGCGCTTGAAGCCGTAGGCGGTGCGCTCCTCGTACTGGGGCAGCACGTAGCGGGAGGTCGGCATCTGAGCGGCGGCGGCGGGCTGCGCGCCGGCCTGGGCCATGGGCAGCGCGCCGATGGTGCGGGGATCGAAGGTCACGGGGTCTCCTGGTCTCGAAGGTGTCGGAAGGTTCTGGAGGGGGCGATCAGCTGTCGGTGCCGCCGCCGCCCGTGACGTCGCCGGAGCCGGCGACGATCTTGTCGATGAAGCCGTACTCCAGGGCCTCCGCCGCCGTGAACCAGTGGTCGCGATCGGAGTCGGCGTGGATCTGCTCGACGCTCTTGCCGGTCTGCTCGGCGATCAGCTCGGCGAGCTGGTTCTTCATCGAGAGGATGAGGTCCGCCTGGATGCGGATGTCGGTGGCGGTGCCGCCGAGGCCGCCGAGCGGCTGGTGCATCAGCACGCGGGTGTGCGGGGTCGCGTAGCGCTTGCCCTTGGTGCCGGAGGACAGCAGGAACTGCCCCATCGACGCCGCCATGCCCATGCCGACGGTCACGATGTCCGGCTTGACGAACTGCATCGTGTCGTAGATGGCCATGCCCGCGGTGATCGAGCCGCCGGGGCTGTTGATGTAGAGGTAGATGTCCTTGTCCGGGTCCTCGGCGGCCAGCAGCAGGATCTTGGCGCAGATCGCGTTGGCGTTCTCGTCGCGGACCTCCGAGCCGAGCCACACGATGCGCTCGCGCAGAAGGCGCTGGTAGACGTTGTCGTCGAGGCCCATCGGGGAATCGCCGGCCGCGTCACGGGGCGCGGAGGGCTGGCTGCTCTGCGGGGTCTGAGAGGTCACGGGGGCTCCTTGATCGCGGGAATCGTCGATGCGTCGACTCTAGGCGCTGGGCGGGAGGGTGACGGGCCCTGTTCGCCGCAGGCGCACTGGCACGGCGCCGCAGCACCTGTGGCGTCCCGCCCCCGGGATCGTCAAGGCGGGGCGAGAGTCGGTCACGACTTCCTGCCTATGTGTAAAAAAGAGACAAAAAGCGTTCTCCGGGTCTGCCAAGCACCTTCAGAACGGGCCGGAGACCCTTCTACCGTGAAGTCACCACGCCGACCCCAGAGGTCGCGACATCCCGCAGGAATGCCCCCGGCCTCCGGTCGGGATCGGAAGGAACTCCCGCTCATCATGGCTCAGCACAACTCCCACCGTCTCCCCGGTCGCGCTCAGCTCCCCACCCGCCAGGCCGGCACCGCGGCCCGCGGCCTCGGCGGCGCCGCCGTCCTCGGCACCGTCGTCCTCGGCACCGCCTTCACCGGCGCCTCGGCCCAG
>NZ_KV788686.1:0-3378 GCF_001807385.1 Brachybacterium sp. HMSC06H03
GGCCTCGTAGTCCTCGCGGTTGTCGTCGAGGGTCTCCTGGAGGGTGGCCGCGAGCGCGTCGAGCACCTTCTTCGGATCGGCGCCGTCGCCGTAGACCTGCGCCTGCGCGGCGCCGATCTCGGTGACGGAGCCCTGGTCCCAGTTGGTGTAGTCCGCGGTGCGGGCGTTCTCGAGCTGGGCGAGCGCGACGCCGTAGTTCGGGTTCTCCGCGACGAGGTCCTTGACCGTCCGGGTGTCGGCCGCGGCCTTCACGATCGGGACGTAGCCGGTGCCCGCGTGCCACTCGGCGGACTTCTCCGGCTGGGCGAGGAAGCGGAACAGCTCGGCGCAGGCGTCCTGGCGGTCCTGGGAGTCGCTGCGCACGATCGAGAGGCCGGAGCCGCCGGTCGGGACCTGCTTCTCCTGGCCCTCCTTGGAGAGCATGAACGCGGTGCCGACCTCGAAGACGCCCTCGGTGGCGGCGGTGGTGCCGGTCAGCCCGGCGGTCGAGCCGCGCATACCGGCGGTGATGCCGGAGGCGAAGTCGGTGCCCGCGGCCTGCGCCATGTAGCCGAACTTGTCCTCGTGGATGAACTTGCGCTGCCACTCCAGCCACTCCACGCCCGCGTCCTCGTTGATCGTGACCTCGAAGTCCTCGTTCGCGTTCGCGCCGCCGAAGCCCCAGATGTCGGCCTGCGCGTGCCAGGCGTCGTCGGCCCCGACCGCGAGCGCCGCCAGCGGTCGGCCCTCGACCTCGATCTTCGCCAGCTCGGGCGCGAACTCGGCGAGGTCCTCCCAGGTCTCGGGGCCCTCCTCGGGCAGGCCCGCCTCGATGTAGCGGGTCTTGTTGTAGTAGAAGAGCGGGGTGGAGCGGGCGAAGGGCACCACGAAGGTCTCGCCGGCGGCCTTGCCCTCGGCGACGTAGTTGTCGATGTAGATGTCGAGGTTCCACTCATCGTCGAAGTAGCTGTCCAGCGGGGCGAGCGCGTCGGAGTTGTAGAACTGGAGCCACTGCATCTCGGGGAAGCAGACGATGTCCGGGACCGTGCGGGCCTGGAGGGCCGCGGTGAACTTCTGGTTGAGGTCGGCGTAGCCGCCGACGGACTCGGCGATCGCGACGATCTCGTCCTGGGACTCGTTGAAGGCGGCGAACTGCTTGGCGAGGACCTCGTAGTTCACGCCGGTGAAGGGCGCCCAGAACAGGATCGGGGTGCGGCCCTCGTACTCGGAGGGGACGGTGAGGTCGGCCTGCGAGAAGCCGTCGCGGACGGAGCCGTCGGCGCTGCCGCCGCCTCCGCCGTTCGGGGCGCCGCAGGCGGCGAGGCCGGCGGCGCCGGCGCCCAGGCCGAGGGCTGCCATCATCGTGCGGCGGGAGAGGTTCAGGGGGCTGCGGGACATGTGCATCGCTCCTTGGAGACGGGCCGGACCGGAGGGCTCCGGTGCGGTCGGGCGGGGTCGTCGGGTCGTGCGGGACCGGGGCCGGGCGCTCGTGCGCCCGGACCGGCGGGTTCGGGGGTCGGGCCGGAGGGGCCCGGGAAGGTCGGGACGGCGCGGGGCCGTCCCGTCGGCCTCACTTCATGGCGCCGGCGGCGAGGCCGCCGATGATGCGCTTCTGGGCGAGGAAGAAGAGGATCAGCATCGGCAGGGAGACGAACACGGCGCCGGCCATGATCACACCCCAGTTGCTGTAGCCCTCCTGGCTGCGCAGGAACAGCAGCCCGATGGGAAGGGTGCGCATGTCCTCGGTCGAGGTGACGATCAGCGGCCACACGTACTCGTTCCACTTCCCGACCATGACGATCAGGGTGGCGGTGAGGATCATGGGGCTCGACAGCGGCACCACGATGGTGAGCATGCGGCGGATGTGGCCGGCCCCGTCGATCTCCGCGGCCTGCAGGATGTCCTTGTCGATCGTGCGCATGTGCTGGTAGATCAGGAACATCGCGAAGGCGCTGGCGATGCCGGGCAGGATGATCCCGGCGTAGGTGTTCAGCCAGCCGAGGTTCGCCACGGTGATGTAGTTGACGATCAGCGTCACGTGGCCCGGCAGCATCAGCGAGGCGACGATCAGGCCGAACACGATCTTCTTGAACCGGAACTCGACGAACACGAAGGCGTAGGCGCACAGGATCGCGAGCACGATCTCGAGCACGGTGCCGACGCCGGTGGTGATGATCGAGTTCAGGAAGAAGCGATCGAAGGCCGCGGCATCCCAGGCGCCGACGAAGTTCGAGAACGTCAGCTCGGTGGGGATCCACTGCAGCGGCCAGGTGTAGATGTCCTGGTGCGGCTTCAGGGCCGAGGAGAACAGCCAGTACAGCGGCACCAGGAACACCGCGATCGTGGCGAGGACGCCGAGGACCAGCAGCGCGGTCGCCCAGGCCGGACGGCGGGGGCCGCGGCGGCGCCCGGTGTTGCGGGGCACGGCAGGGGTGTCGCCCCCGGCGGACAGCGGGGTGGAGGGGGCGGAGCTCAGGGTGCTCATGAGTCGTAGTTCACCTTCTTCTCGCCGTAGCGGACCTGCACGTAGGTGATGACCAGGAGGATCGCGAGCAGCACGGTCGCGGCGGCCGAGGCGCTGCCGATGTCGAACTTCTGGAAGGCCTCCTCGTAGACCATCCAGCTCAGCGTGCTGGAAGAGGTCCCGGGGCCGCCGTTGGTCATGATCGAGATGATGTCGAAGGCCTGTGCGGCGGAGATGATGCCCGTGATCGAGAGGAAGAACGTGATCGGGCTCAGCAGCGGCAGGGTCAGGTGGCGGAAGAGCTTCCAGCCGTGCGCGCCGTCGAGGGCAGCGGCCTCGTAGAGGTCCTTCGGCAGGTCGAGGATCGCGGTGTAGCAGATGACCGTGACGAAGCCGAGGCGCTGCCAGGTGTAGGCGATGGTGATCGACCACAGCGACCAGTCCGAGGTCGTGGTCCACGCCGGGGAGTCCGCGCCGAACAGCGAGAACGCCCAGCGGGAGAGGCCGTAGTTCGGGTCGAACATGAACAGCCACAGGATGCCGACGGCGGCGCCGGGCAGCATGTGCGGCGCGAACGCCATGGTCTGCGCGAAGCCCGTGAACGGGACCTTCGTGGCCAGCAGGCTGCCCAGCAGCAGGCCGAGCACGAGGGAGCCGATCACGCTGACCCCGGTGAAGATCAGCGTGTTCATCAGGACCTGGCCGAAGCTCGCCGAGGTGAACAGATCGACGTAGTTCGCCGCGCCCACCCACTCGGGGACGGGCTCGACGAAGTCCCACTCGAAGAAGCTCAGCCCGATGTTGTACAGCGCCGGGTAGTACGAGAAGACGATGATCGCGATCAGGTTCGGGGCGATCAGCGCGAGGAAGAGCAGCGCGTCGCGACGGGCGCGGCGGCGGCGCTGGGGGGAGCGCCGGCGGGCGGGCCGCTGCGC
>NZ_KV788687.1:0-5124 GCF_001807385.1 Brachybacterium sp. HMSC06H03
GCGTGCGGGCCACGGCCGCTGACCCGCGCGGCGGCGCTCCTGGCCTCCGCCGCGCTAGCGATATCGCTCGCGCCGGCCGCGTCGGCGCTCGGGGAGGACGGCCCCTTCGAGTTCCCCGCCCAGACGCAGACCCTCTCGATGATTCCCGGGACGGTCACGCGGATCCCGCTGCGCGCACTGGTCGCCGACGACGTCGAGGACCAGGTCGACCCGGACTCCGCACGCCTCGCCGTGCCCGAGGAGCTCGACGAGGCGGCCCGCTCGACGATGGAGCTGGGGGAGGACTCGCTCAGCATCGCGGTCGCCGGGGAGGGCACCTGGACGCTGCTGGGCCAGGAGCTGGTGTTCACGCCGCTGCTCGGGGTGCAGGGTCCCAGCACCCCGATCGCCCTGACCATCGGGAGCCTCCACGACAGCCGCTCCCTGCCCGTGCTGCTGACGCCCGAGCTGCTCGAGCTCGAGCGGCTCGATGCGCACGGCTCCGCCGGGGAGGCCACGACGGTGGAGCTGCCCGGCGACCTGCCCGAGGACGGGGCCGTGCGGCTCGAGCTCGCGGACCTCCCGGCCGGCTCGACCGTCGGACTCGACGGCAGTCGTGCGACCATCCCCGACCAGGGCACCTGGCAGCTCTCGAGCGATCGCCGCAGCCTCACCCACACCCCCGCGGGCCCCGACCTCGGCCGTCAGCTCAACCCGGTCCTCTACGTGGTCGAGGACGAGGAGGGCGCCGTCGAGCGCGCCGGGACGGTCACCCTCACCATCCCGATCATCTCCGACCTCGACCGCTCCGCACCCTTCGGCGAGGACATCGTGTTCGTGGTGGGGGAGGGGCAGCAGAACGTGGACCCGACCACGCTGCGCCTGGAGCCCCTCGGCGACCAGGGGGCCTACGAGGCCTCCGCCGACGGCACCCGCGTGACCGAGCAGGACGTGGGCGTGTGGACGCTGGACCGCGCCACGGCCACGGTCCGCTTCTCCCCGGAGAGCGACGAGGTGCGCGTGGTCGCGCCGATGGGCATCACCGGCGGCGACGGCGAGGGTGCGACGGCCGCGACCGCGCTGCTGAGCACCGCCTATCCCGTGCTCTTCTCCCGGCAGCAGGCGGCCCTGCCCGGCACCGAGATCGTCTTCGACCTCAGCACCGGCATCCGCGACGTGCGCTCGGACTCGCTGCGCTTCGACGTCGCCGAGGCCCCCGAGGGGGCCGAGGTCTCGGCCGACGGGACGACGCTGACGGTCCCGGACCAGGGCACCTGGCGGATCGACCTCGAGTCCCGCACCGTCACCCTGACCCCGCAGGAGGGCTTCGAGGGCACGGCCGATCCGGTGGCGATCACCGCCCGCGGCGTCTACGCCGACAACCCCGTCAGCGCCTCGCTCACGGCGATCTACTCGCCGATCGTCGCGACCCTGCGCGACGACGAGGCGCGCACCGCACCGGGCATCCCGGTCTCCGTGGACGTGCTCGGCAACGACACCGCCGGCAGCGGCTCGCAGCCCCTCGAGCCGGCCACGGTGGAGATCAGCGCCCTGGAGGCGACCAACCTCGCCGACCTCCGCGACGGGCGCGGCAAGCGCCTCGTGATCCCGGGGGAGGGGGAGTTCACCGTCAGCGGCAACGGCGCGGTGACCTTCACCCCGGAGGAGGGCTTCTCGGGGCGCACCTCCACGATCACCTACCACGTGGTCGACAGCACCGGCATCCCCGCGGGGGCGAGCCTCGCGGTCGACGTCGACCCGGGCCTGGCCGCCGCCGGTGAGTCGGGCCCCGAGGTCTCCGGCATCAACAGCGTGCTGGCCGGGCTGATGCCCTCCTCGCCCAGCACCGCGCTGGTCTTCGGCACGATCGTGATGCTGCTGCTCTTCGGCGGCGCGATCTCGCTGTGGACCGGGACGCGGAGCGAGGTCGATCGCCGGGACTGGGAGGACTGACCCGGGGGACCGCCGCCGCGCGGGAGCTCCGGCTCAGCAGCCTTCGGGCGCCGGGACCGGCGCCTTCAGCGCATCGGCGGCCGCGGGCGCCGGCGCGAGGACCGTGAAGCCGTCGCCGAGCAGCAGATCCACGCCGGTGCCCTTCTTCGCCTCGTCGAGCTTCAGCACGGGCTCGAAGTCGGCCGTGGCGAGCTGGGCGCGCACGGACTGGGCCGCGAGAAAGCCGGCCGGCCCGTGGACGATCGTGGCAGGGCCGCTCGCGCTGCGGGTGTTGCCCGGCTCGCCGGTCTCGTAGCCGCGCCCTCCGAGCTCGTGCGCGACCTCGCCGGCGAGCCCGCTGCGGGTGGTCCCGTTCAGCACGCTGACCGTCACCTCCGCGGGCGGGAGCGGCACGGCGCCCTCGTCGGGGCACTCCACGGCGACCGGGTCCGGACCGATCTCCTTCGGCGCGATCATCCCGGGTTCCTCGACCGGCTCGCGCAGCTCGCCCACCGCGTACACGCCCACGGCGATCAGCGCCACGGCGAGCACCGAGAAGAACGCCAGCTGCGTCGCACGGAGCCGGCGCATGCGACGCAGCCGCGTGTCGCGACGGCGCACGTCGTCGGCCGAGCGGCCGTAGGGGTGCGCGTCGCGGTGAGAGGTGGGCATCGCAGGTGTCAGTCGTCGAGCGGGCGGTACCGGATCCCGAAGGCGTCCAGGCGCGGCAGGTGGGCGCGCAGGCGCTCCTGGAACTCGTCCCAGCTCTGCTCGGGAGAGCCCCACGCCCGCTCGGCGAAGGCGCACAGGCGCGGGAAGGCCATGTACTGGACGGCGCCGGCGTCGGGCAGGTACTCGGTCCACAGCTGTGCCTGCAGGCCCATCACCAGACGCTCCTGCTCCGCGCTCATCTTCTTGGGCAGCAGGCGACCGGTGTACACGTCCTCGAGCGTGGTCCTCCCGCCGATGGCGAGCGGCTCGTCGGCCGGGTCCGCCTGGTAGTGGTCGAAGTAGAGCAGGTCGGAGGTCGCCACGATCGTCTGGAAGCCGCGCGAGGTGGCCTCCCCGACGCCCGCGGGTCCGCGCCAGTTCATGATCACGGTGTCGTCGGGCAGATGGGTCTCCAGGACCTCGTCCCAGGCGATCGCGCGCTTGCCCTGCTCGGCGAGCACCTCGGAGGCGAAGGTCGTGAAGCGTCCCTGGATCTCCGAGACACGGGTCAGCCCCCACTCGTTCATGCGGGCGCGGGCCTGGGAGGAGCGCTCCCACTCGCCGGTGGGGCACTCGTCGCCGCCGATGTGCACGTAGGGGGCGGGGAAGATGCCGGCGACCTGCGTGAGCACGTCGCGCAGGAAGTCGAACACCTGGTCCGAGACGCCGAGCACGTGGTCGGAGATCCCCCACACCTCGCGCACGCCCACCTGCTGCTCGGGGAAGTTCCCCAGCTCCGGATAGGCGGCGACGGCGGCCTGCATGTGCCCGGGCAGGTCGATCTCGGGGACGATCATGATCCCGCGGCGCCGCGCGTACTCGACGAGGCCCCTGAGCTCCTCCTGGCTGTAGGAGCCGCCGTGGCGCACGCCGTCGAAGGTCCAGGACTCCTCGTCCCCGCTCATGTGGCCGACGAGCGTCTGCTCCCGCCAGGCGCCGACCTCGGTCAGGCGCGGGTAGCCCTTGATCTCCACGCGCCATCCCTGGTCGTCGGTGAGATGGAGGTGCAGGACGTTCAGGCGGTGCAGGGCCATCCCGTCCAGGAGGGTCTCGATCTCCTCGACCGGGAGGAAGTGGCGCGAGACGTCCAGGTGCATGCCGCGCCAGGCGTGCTTCGGGCTGTCGGCGATGGTCACGCACGGGATCGACCCGTCGGCCCCGGTGACGATCTGGGCGAAGGTGTTGCGCCCGTCGGCCAGGGCCGCCTCGCTGCCGGCGCTCAGCGCCGCCCCCTGCGGGGAGATGGAGAGGGCGTACTCGGTCGCCGGCAGGTCCTCGCTGAGGCCGACGGAGAGACCCTCCCACGGGTCGGTCGTCTCCCAGGTGCCCTCCGACCACACGACGGATCGGGGCAGCGGGACGAGGGCGATGGGGTCGGGCATCCGGATCTCCTGAGGGACGTGGGAGTTCGTGACCCGACCAGTCTGCCACGCGGATCACATCCCGCGGCACGAACCGGCCCGGACGCGGAGGAGCCCGGTCGGCGATGCCGACCGGGCTCCTCCACCATGTCGCCCTGCTCCTTCCCGGTGACGCTCTCGCGTCGAGCAGGCCGTCATGGTCCTCTGCGCGACTCCCGCCGGCTCAGCGGTAGGTGACGAACACGTGCGGGGCGTTCCAGATGGTGCGCTCGACGACCTGCTGGCGCGAGCCGGAGGCGTCGATGATGCCGTTGCCGCCGGTGTAGATCCCCATGTGGCCGTAGTCGTTGCCGGTGAAGGCCACGAGGTCGCCGGGCTTGGCCTGCGACTTGGGGATGATCCGCCCGCCGAAGGTGTAGCCCTTGGCGGTCTTGCGCGGCAGGTTCATGCCGGCCTGGTTGTACGCGTGATACACGAGGCCGGAGCAGTCCAGGCCGGAGGAGGGCGTGGAGCCGCCCCACTTGTAGCGGACCCCGAGCTGGGCGCGGGCCGCGGAGACGATGGCGCTGCCGTTGACCGTGGTGCCCGAGCTCGCGCCGGTGCCGCCAGAGGGGATCGACACGCCGCTGTACAGGGCGTTCCAGGTCTTCGGGCCGACCACTCCGTCCACGCCGATGCCGGCGGCGGACTGCAGGGAGCGGACGGCCGAGCCGGTGGCGGCGCCGAAGACGCCGTCGACCTTGAGATCGGCCCCGCGGGCGTTGAGCCCGCTCTGCAGGGTCGACACGGCGCTGCCGCGGCTGCCGTGACGCAGCTTCGGCTGCGAGGAGGACGAGCCGGCCGCGGGAGCGGAGGACGAGCCGCCGGTCAGGGCGTTCCAGGTCTTCGGGCCGACCACGCCGTCGACGCCGATGCCGGCCGCGGACTGACGGTTCTTGACGGCCCGGAGGGTCGCGGAGCCGAACACTCCGTCGACCTTCAGGTTCGCGTCGTGGGCGTTCAGACGCTGCTGGAGGTAGGAGACGGCGCTGCCGCGGGAGCCGAGCCGCAGCTTCACCGAGGTGTACTGCGTGCTGGCGGGCGCGACGGCGGACGCGGCCGCGGGGATCGCGGCGGCGGTCCCGGCGGACGGCGCGGCGGA
>NZ_KV788688.1:0-11908 GCF_001807385.1 Brachybacterium sp. HMSC06H03
CGGGACCGCTGCGCAGGGCAGCGGTCCCGGCCCGTCCGTCGGCCGTGGCGGCAGCGGGATCAGTCGCCGCTGCGCGCCCCCACGCTCGGGGTGTTCTTCTGGACCGTCATGAGGAACTCGGTGTTGGACTGGGTCTTCTTGACCCGCTCCAGCAGCAGCTCGAGCGCCTGCTGCTGCTCGAGGGCGCCGAGCACCCGGCGCAGCTTCCACATGATCGAGAGCTCGTCCTTGCCCATCAGCACCTCCTCACGGCGGGTGCCGGAGGCGTTGACGTCCACCGCCGGGAAGATCCGCTTGTCGGCGAGGTGGCGGGACAGGCGCAGCTCCATGTTGCCGGTGCCCTTGAACTCCTCGAAGATCACCTCGTCCATCTTCGAGCCGGTCTCCACCAGCGCGGAGGCGAGGATCGTGAGCGAGCCGCCGTGCTCGATGTTGCGCGCCGCGCCGAAGAAGCGCTTGGGCGGGTACAGCGCCGAGGCATCCACACCGCCGGAGAGGATCCGACCGGAGGCCGGGGCCGCGAGGTTGTAGGCGCGCGAGAGGCGGGTGAGCGAGTCCAGCAGCACCACGACGTCCTTGCCCAGCTCCACCAGGCGCTTCGCGCGCTCGATCGCGAGCTCGGCGACGATGGTGTGGTCCGAGGCGGGGCGGTCGAAGGTCGAGGCGATGACCTCGCCCTTGACCGTGCGCTGCATGTCGGTGACCTCCTCGGGGCGCTCGTCGACGAGCACGACCATGAGGTGGACCTCGGGGTTGTTCGCGGTGATCGCGTTGGCGATCTGCTGCATGATGATCGTCTTGCCGGCCTTCGGGGGCGCGACGATGAGGCCGCGCTGGCCCTTGCCGATCGGCGAGACGAGGTCGATGATCCGCGGTGCGACGGAGTTCTGCGCGGTCTCCAGGCGCAGGCGCTCGTCCGGGTACAGCGGGGTGAGCTTGGAGAAGTCCACCCGCTGGCGGGCCCGCTCGACGGGCATGCCGCTGACGGTGTCGACCTGCACGAGCGCGGCGAACTTGCCCTGGTTCTGGCCGCCCTTGCCGCGGCGGTTGCGGCCGCCGCCGTGGTGCTGGACCTGCTCGACGTGCTGCTCCTCGCCCTCGCGGGGCGCCTTGACCTGGCCGGTCACGGCATCGCCCTTGCGCAGGCCGTACTTGCGGACCTGGTTCATCGTCACGTGGACGTCGCTCGGGCCGGGCAGGTAGCCGGTGGTGCGCACGTAGGCGTGGTTGTCGCGGATGTCGAGGATGCCCGCGATGGTCATCAGCTCGTCGCCCTCGCGGACCTCGTTGTCGTCCTGCGAGCCCTGACCGCCCTGCTGGTTCTGGCCGCCCTGCTCGCCGCCGCGGCCGCGGCGCTTGCGGTCGCGCGAGCGGCTGCGGCTGCGGGAGCGACCGCGGCGGCCGTCGTCGTAGCCGTCGCCGCCCTGGCCGTCCTGCTGCTCGCCCGACCGGTCGGGAAGCTCGATGTCCTCGAGGCGGCGGCGCGGGGACCCGCCCTGCTCGTTCTGCCGGCCGCGGTTCTGCTGACCGTCGCGGTTCTGCTGATCGCCACGGCCCTGGCCGCCGCGCTGCTGCTGGTCGCGGCCGCCCTGCTGGTCACGATCCTGCTGGTCGCGGTTCTGCTGATCACGACCCTGCTGGTCACGGTTCTGCTGGTCGCGATTCTGCTGGTCGCGCCCGCCCTGGTCCTGCTGGTCGCCGCGGCGGCCGCGGCCGCCCTGCTGCGTGTCGGAGTCCTCGCGGGCGGCGCTGCGGTCGGGCAGCGCGATGCCCAGATCGGGGGCGGTCGCCTCGGGGACGGAGGCCTCACGGGTGCTGCGCGAGCGGGAGCGGGTGCGGGGACGCTCGGAGTCCACGTCGGACGAGCCGGCGGCCTCGGGAGCGGAGGAGGCGGCATCGGCGGGCGCCGAGGCGGCGGACGTCGACGCTGACGACGTGGGAGCGGTGGGCTCCGCGGCGGGCGCCGGGGCGCTCTGAGCAGGGGCGGAGGCGCCGACCGAGGCGGGGACCGCTCCCCCACGGAGCGCCTCGATCAGCTCGCCCTTGCGCAGTCGCCGGGCCCCCTTGATGCCGCGCTCGGCGGCCATGGCCTGCAGCTCGGGGAGCTTCTTCGCCGCGAGGTCCGCGCCGGAGGTGGTGTCGTTCACCCGGGTTCCTTCCTGTCGAACCGGCCGCGCCGGTTCATGTCTGGTCTGGATGCCGCTCAGGGCCGGGGGACGTGCCCGGGCACTGCGGCGGCGGGTCCGTGCAGGGGGTTCGTCCGCGGTGCGGGGCATCCGCGACCGACCTGCCGGTGTGCTTCGGGGTGCGTCGAGGGCGGCGAACGGACCCATGGGGCATCTCGACGAGGAGATGCGGGGACCGTGCGCGGCGCTGCTCGGAGAGACAGCTCAGCGAACACATCGGGGGCGCGGAGATCTGCGCAGAGGATCCCCCGAGGGGACCATGGTGCAGGGATCAGCGTCGTGCGATGTCGCCTGGACGCAGGGTCAACCTACCACAGGGGCAGAGGGCTGCTCACGCAGCGCCACCTCGGCGATCCGCCAGTCCGCGGGGTCGCGGACGAAGCGGCGCACCAGCGGTGCGAGCTCGCGGCGGCTGCCCGCCATCACGAGCACGGAGGGGCCGGCGCCCGAGATCACCGCGGGATGGCCCTCCCGGCGCAGCACCCGCATCAGCTCGACGCTCTCCGGCATGCCGGGGGCGCGCTGCTCCTGGTGGAGCCGGTCCTCGGTCGCCTCCATCAGCAGCTCCGGCGACCCGGCCAGGGCGTGGACCAGCAGCGCGGCCCGCGAGGCGTTGAACACGGCGTCGGCGTGCGGCACCTCCGCGGGCAGCAGGCCCCGCGCCCGGTGGGTGGACAGCGTCGCGGTGGGCAGCAGCACCACGGGGCGCAGCACGTCCGCGGCGTGGCGCAGCGGCACGGCCCGCGCCAGAGGTCCCTGCATCCAGGAGAGCACCGGCCCGCCCAGCAGCGCGGGCGCGGCGTTGTCGGGATGGCCCTCGAACTCGGTGGCGAGCTGGAGCACCGTCTCGTCGTCGAGCGCCTCCGGCTCCGAGACCATCCCGCGGGCGAGCAGGAGCCCGGCCACGGTCGCCGCGGCGCTCGAGCCCAGCCCGCGGCCGTGCGGGATCCGGTTCACGGCGTGCAGGGCCAGCCCGCTCTGAGGAGCGCCGGCGTGGTCGAGGCCGCGTCGCAGGGCCCGCACCACCAGGTGATCCTCGCCGTGGGGCACGGAGCCCTCGCCCTCTCCGTCGACGGTTATCTCGAGACCGCCGGTGGTCGCCCGGACGCTCAGCTCGTCGCACAGGTCCAGCGCCAGGCCCAGGGTGTCGAAGCCCGGGCCGAGGTTCGCGGAGGTCGCCGGGACCTGCACGGACACCTGCGTGTGCTGGATCCTCACAGCCCGATGGCCTCCGCGGCCGCCGCGATGTCCACCGGCACCACCGTCGGGGTGAGGTCGTGCTGGGTGAGGGCGGTGTCGGTGTCCTTCAGGCCGTTGCCGGTCACGGTGATCGCGATCGTCGCACCGGCGGGCACCTGCCCGCGCTCGGCCTGCTGCAGCAGCCCGGCCACGCCCGCGGCGGAGGCCGGCTCCACGAAGATCCCCACCTCGCCGGCGAGCAGCTTCTGGGCGTCGAGGATCTGCTGGTCGGAGACCGCGTCGATCAGCCCGCCGGAGTCGTCGCGGGCCTCGACGGCCAGGTGCCAGGAGGCGGGGGCGCCGATGCGGATCGCGGTCGCGATCGTCTCGGGGTCGGCGATCGGGTGTCCGGCGACGAAGGGGGCGGCGCCCGCGGCCTGGAAGCCCCACATCGCCGGCAGCGAGTCGGTGATCCCCTTCTCGCGGTACTCCTTGTATCCCATCCAGTAGGCGGAGATGTTCCCGGCGTTGCCGACCGGCAGGACATGGATGTCCGGGGCGCGGCCCAGCGCGTCGGCGACCTCGAAGGCGGCGGTCTTCTGCCCCTGCAGCCGGAAGGGGTTCACGGAGTTCACCAGCTCGATCGGGTGCTCCGCATCGAGCTTGCGGGCGATCTCGAGGCAGTCGTCGAAGTTGCCGTCGACCTGGATCAGCTTCGCGCCGTGCACCACGGCCTGGGCGAGCTTGCCCGCGGCGATCTTGCCCTGCGGGATCAGCACCGCGCAGGTGATGCCGGCCGCTGTCGCGTAGGCCGCGGCGGAGGCGGAGGTGTTGCCGGTCGAGGCGCACACCACCGCGGTCGCGCCGTCGCTGACCGCCCGCGACATCGCCGAGACCATGCCGCGGTCCTTGAAGGAGCCGGTCGGGTTCATGCCCTCGACCTTCACGTGCACCTCGGCGCCGACGCGCTCGGAGAGCGCAGGGGCGGCGACCAGCGGGGTGCCGCCCTCCCCGAGGGTCAGCAGGGTGTCACCGTCCTCGAAGGGCAGGTGCTCGCGGTACTCGGCGAGGACGCCGCGCCACTGATGGGCCATGGGGTCAATCTCCTTCGATGCGGAGGACGGAGTCGATGCTGAGCACGGTCGCGGTCGAGGAGAACATGTCCAGCGACGCGGTCATCGCGCTCTCGAGCGCCCGGTGGGTGCTGATCCCGATGTGGGCGCGGGACTGGGAGCCCTCCTCCCGCGAGTGGAGGAGCTCCTGGTGGATCGTCGAGATCGAGATGCCGTAGCCCGAGAGGGTCCCGGCGATCTCGGCAAGCACGCCGGGACGGTCCTGCACGGTCAGCGAGATGTAGAAGGCGCTGCGCAGCTCCTCGAGCGGGATCGACTCGAGCTCTGCGTAGCGGGACTCGCGCGGCCCCACTCCCCCGTGCACGCGGGAGCGCGCCGCGGAGACGACGTCGCCGAGGATCGCCGAGGCGGTCGGCGCGCCGCCGGCGCCCTGGCCGTAGAACATCAGGGAGCCGGCCGCCTCGGCCTCGATGAACACCGCGTTGTACGCCTCGGAGACGGAGGCCAGCGGGTGGGAGTCGGGGATCAGCGCCGGGTAGACGCGGGCGGAGATCCGCTCCCCGTTCTCCTCCTCGACCCGCTCGACGATCGACAGCAGCTTGATCGTGCGGCCCATCCGCCTGGCGGCGGCGATGTCCTGCGCTGAGACGGCGGTGATGCCCTCGCAGTGCACGTCGGCCAGGCGCACCCGGGAGTGGAAGGCCAGCGACGCGAGGATCGAGGCCTTCGCCGCGGCGTCGTGTCCCTCGACGTCGGCCGTCGGATCGGCCTCGGCGTAGCCGAGCTCCTGCGCGCTCGCGAGCGCGTCGTCGAAGTCGGCGCCGGTGCGGGTCATGGCGTCGAGGATGTAGTTCGTGGTGCCGTTGACGATGCCCATCACGCGCTGGATCCGGTCCCCGGCGAGGGACTCCCGCACCGGACGGACCAGCGGGATGGCACCGGCGACGGCGGCCTCGAAGGAGAGGTCCACGCCGTGCACGTCCGCGGCCTCGTAAAGGGAGGCGCCGTCCTGGGCGAGCAGCGCCTTGTTCGCGGTGATCACGCTCGCGCCGTGCTCCATCGCCTCCAGCAGCAGGGCACGGGCCGGATCGTTGCCGCCCATCACCTCGATCACGAGGTCGGCCTCTCGCACCAGGGCGCCGGGGTCGTCGGTGAGCAGCGCGGCGGGCACGTGCTCGCCGCGGTCCTTGGTCCGGTCGCGCACAGCCACCCCGATGACCTCGAGACGGGCGCCGATGCGATGGGCGAGCTCGTCCCCCTGCTGCGCGATCAGGCGCAGCACCTCGGTGCCGACCGTGCCCGCGCCGAGCACGGCCACGCGCAGGGCGGGGAGGGAGGAGGTGTCCGGGCTCGCCGGAGGCTGCGGGACGGTCTGTGACATCTGCGAAGGGTCCTTCCACAGGGGCCGACGGGCGGGAGGGGCGGGCGTGTGCACTGTAGCCGAGGTGGCCGCGCCCGCGTGACCGCGCATGAACGCGTGCGTCCTGGCCGGGGCGGGACGGCCGGGCCGTGCGGTTCGCGGGAGGGGCGGGCTCAGCCGACGTCGAGGCCGAGCAGGTCCTCCTCCGTCTCGCGACGGATCAGGGTGCGGATCTCCCCGTCCTTCACCGCGATCACGGGAGGTCGCGGGACGTGGTTGTAGTTCGAGGCGAGCGAGTAGCAGTACGCGCCGGTGACCGGGACCGAGACCAGGTCGCCGCGGCGCACGTCGGCGGGGAGGTACTCGTCCTTGACCACGATGTCGCCGCTCTCGCAGTGCTTGCCGACCACGCGCACCACCTCGGGCTGCTCCTCGGAGACGCGGCCCGAGAGCAGGCAGGAGTAGTCCGCGTCGTACAGGGCGGTGCGGACGTTGTCGCTCATGCCGCCGTCGACGGAGACGTAGAGGCGGTGGTGGGGGCCGCCCAGGCGCACGTCCTTGACGGTGCCGACGGAGTAGAGCGTCTGCGTGGAGGGGCCGGCGATCGCGCGGCCGGGCTCGAAGGAGACGTGGGGGACCTCGAGCTCGAGCTCGTGGCACTGCTTCTCCACGATCCCCGCGATCCCGCTGGCGAGGGCCTCCGGGGTCGAGGGCGTGTGCTGGGTGTTGTACATGACGCCGAAGCCGCCGCCCAGGTCGAGCTGGGTGATCGTGTGGTCGAGCTCGTCACGCACCTGCGCGACCAGGTCCAGAACGCGCCGGGCCGCGACCTCGAAGCCGGCGGTGTCGAAGATCTGGGAGCCGATGTGGGAGTGCAGGCCGACGAGGTCGAGGTGCTCGGCGACCAGGACCCGGCGCACGGCCTCGAAGGCCGTGCCGCCGGTGAGGGAGAGCCCGAACTTCTGGTCCTCGTGGGCGGTGGCGATGAACTCGTGCGTGTGCGCCTCCACGCCCGTGGTCACCCGCAGCATCACGGCGGCGCGCAGGCCGAGCTCGGCGGCGATGGCGTCGACCAGGTCGATCTCGTCCAGGGAGTCCACGACGATCCGGCCCACCCCCGCCTCGAGGGCGCGGCGGATCTCGGCGAGGGACTTGTTGTTGCCGTGCAGCGCGATCCGCTCGCCGGGGAAGCCGGCGCGCAGGGCGACGGCGAGCTCGCCGCCGGTGCACACGTCCAGCCCCAGTCCGTCCTCCTCGACCCAGCGGGCGACTGCACCGCACAGGAAGGCCTTGCCCGCGTAGTAGACGTCGGCCCCGGCGAGGGGGCGGAAGGCCTCAGCGAAGGCGTCGCGGAAGGCGCGCGCCCGGTGACGGAAGTCGTCCTCGTCGAGCACGAAGGCGGGGGTGCCGACCTCCTCGGCGATCCGTGCGACGCTCACCCCGCCCACCTCGACCGCGCCGTCCTCGGTGCGGCGGGGGGTGCGGGACCACAGGCCGTCGATCAGGGTGTTGACGTCGCTGGGGTAGGGCAGCCACGTGGGGGCCGCGTCGTTGCCGTGGAGGGCACCGGCTTCGTGGGCGCGCATGGGGGCTCCTGGTCTCGCTCGAGCCCGCCGCACGGGCGGGCCGCGCCGTCGGCGCCCCGGAATCGTACGAGCGCGGCCCGATCGTGCGGGCGCGGGTCCGCACCGCGAACAGCTCGCGCCGGCCCGCCCACCGTTCGGTCGGACGTCGTCCGCGCTGGTCGCGGGCTCATGAAGGGCCTGGTGAGGACCCAGTGCACAGTCCGGGGCGGACGGCGCGTGAGCGATCGCACTTGATAGGCTCGCAGCATCGGCGCGGGTGCCGCGGGGGCCCGCGCATGAGAGCCCGACGCGACACTCCGCCGCCTCAGTGCTCGACCCGTGAAGGAGTACCGGTGCCCACCACCCCCACCCCCAAGGACCGCTCGCACGAGCTGGTCGTCGTCGCCAATCGCCTGCCCGTCGACTCCCGCACCCTCCCCGACGGGGCCACCGAATGGGTCACCAGCCCCGGCGGCCTGGTCACCGCGATGGAGTCGGTGATGCGCACGGTGGACTCCGGCGCCTGGGTGGGCTGGGCCGGATCGCCGGGCGAGCCTCCCGCCCCCTTCGAGGCCGACGGGATGAGCCTGTACCCGGTGCGGCTAGAGCAGGAGGACGTGGAGCGCTACTACGAGGGCTACTCCAACGCGACCCTGTGGCCGCTCTACCACGACGTGATCGTCGATCCCGAGTTCCACCGCGGCTGGTGGGACTCCTATCTCGCGACGAACCGCCGCTTCGCCGACTCCGCCGCACCCGTCGCCGCCCCCGGCGGCACGATCTGGGTGCACGACTACCAGCTGCAGCTCGTGCCCCGGATGATCCGGGAGAAGCGCTCCGACGCGCGGATCGGCTTCTTCAACCACATCCCCTTCCCCTCCGTCGAGCTGTTCTCCCAGCTGCCCAAGCGCAACTCGATCCTGCGCGGGCTGCTCGGCGCGGACCTGATCGGCTTCCAGCGCGAGAGCGACTCGCTGAACTTCGTCGCCGCGGTGCGGAAGCTGCTGGGCTACCACGTGGACGGGTTGACGATCTCGGTGCCGGGCGTCGGCGCCGCCCCGATGCGGGAGGTCGAGGTGCGCACCTTCCCGATCTCGATCGACTCCTCCGCCGTCTCCGCGCTCACCGAGGACGAGGAGATCCGCGAGCGTGCGCGGGCCCTGCGCCACGACCTGGGCGACCCGGCGAAGGTGGTGCTCGGGGTGGACCGGTTGGACTACACCAAGGGCATCCGCCACCGGCTCAAGGCCTGGGGGGAGCTGCTGGACGACGGTCTGATCGATCCCCACGACACGGTGATGATCCAGGTCGCGACGCCGTCGCGGGAGCGGGTGGAGGCCTACCGGCAGCTGCGGGACGAGGTCGAGCTGACCGTCGGCCGCATCAACGGCGAGCACGCACCGCTGGGCCGACCCGCCGTGTCCTACCAGCACCACTCCTTCGATCGCCGCGAGATGACCGCGCTGTTCATGGCCGCCGACGTGGTGCTCGTCACCGCCCTGCGGGACGGCATGAACCTCGTCGCCAAGGAGTACGTCGCCTCCCGTCCGGACCTGCAGGGCGTGCTGGTGCTGAGCGAGTTCGCCGGCGCCGCGGACGAGCTGCGCGCGGCGGTCCTGGTGAACCCTCACGACATCGATGAGCTGAAGTCCGCGATCCTGCGCGCCCTGGCGATGCCCGAGGAGGAGCAGGAGGAGGCGATGCGCTCCCTGCGCCATCAGGTGATGGAGAACGACGTGCAGTCCTGGGCGCACGACTTCCTCGAGCACCTCGAGCACGCCGGCCGCGAGGCGCAGGCCGCGGTGCCCGTGGTGAGGCTGCGCGGCGACGAGCCCAGCGCGCCCGAGGAGATCGACGAGGCGCTGCGCGCCTTCGCCGACGTTCCGCGCCTGCTGATCGCCTCGGACTTCGACGGGGTGCTCGCCCCGATCGTCGAGGACCGCGATGCGGTCCAGCCCGATGCCGAGGCGCTCGGCGCGCTGCGGGACCTGGCCGAGATGCCCGGCGTCGCGGTGGCGCTCGTCTCCGGCCGCGCACTGGAGGATCTGGACCGGCACACGCAGATGCCGAGCTCCGTGGTGCTCGTCGGCTCGCACGGCGCGGAGGTCGGTGCGCTGCCGCCGTGGATGCAGGCCGAGGTGCTGGACCGCTCCGCGCTGTCGATGACACCGGAGAAGGAGGAGCTGCTCGCGACGATCACGACGACTCTGCGCCGGATCGCACGCGCGCATCCGGGCACCGAGGTGGAGACCAAGCCCACCGCCGCCGTGCTGCACACCCGCAGCGCCCGGGGCCGAGGCGGCATCAACGCCACCGAGTCCGCGCTCGAGTACGCCACCACCCTGCCGGACGTGACCGTCACCCCCGGCAAGGAGGTCGTCGAGTTCTCGGTGGTGCACACGTCCAAGGGCGTCGCCGTCGATGCGCTCGCCCGGGCCAGCGCCTCCGACGCCTGGCTCTACCTCGGCGACGACGTGACCGACGAGTCCGTCTTCGCCGCGGCCGCGGAGCAGGACGTGACGCTGAAGGTGGGCGGCGGCGACACCGCGGCGACCCTGCGCATCGCGGACACCGTCGCGGCGCGCGAGGTGCTGCAGCGCCTGCGGGAGCTGCGCGGCGAGCAGGGCTGACCCCCGTGACGACTCGAGCCGCGTCCCCGATCGGGGACGCGGCTCGGAACTCGGTGCCCGCGACAGGATTCGAACCTACGACCTTCTGCTCCGGAGGCAGACGCTCTATCCACTGAGCTACGCGGGCGGACTCCAGGAGTCTAGCAACACCTGGGGGCGATCGAGCACGCCGGCGACGCGAGCGACCGAGGGTGTGAGAGGGACCTCACCGCAGCAGCGGGAGCTGGGCCCCGTGGAGCACGGCGGAGGGGTCCGCGGCGATGGAGAGGCCGCTGGGCTCGGCGCCGGAGCGCACCAGCAGGTCGCCGACCGCGGCGATCATCGCGCCGTTGTCGGTGCACAGCCGCGGCGGCGGGATGCGCAGCTCGACCCCGGCGGCGTCGCAGCGCTCCTGGGCGACAGCCCGCAGGCGGGCGTTCGCGGCGACCCCGCCGACGATGACGAGGGTGTCCAGCCCGCGCTCCTGCACGGCGCGCAGCGACTTGGTGACCAGCACGTCGACGACGGCCTGCTCGAAGGAGGCGGCGATGTCCGCGACGGGCACGGGCTCGCCGGCGCGCTCGAGGGTCTCCACGGTGCGGGCCACGGAGGTCTTGAGTCCGGAGAAGGAGAAGGTGAAGGGCGCATCCCCGGGCCGCAGCATGGCGCGCGGGAAGGCGAAGGCGGCGGGATCGCCGCCGACCGCGGCGCGGGAGATCGCAGGCCCGCCCGGGTAGCCGAGACCCAGCAGGCGGGAGACCTTGTCGAAGGCCTCCCCCGCGGCATCGTCGAGGGTGTCGCCGAGGTGCTCGATCGGATCGCGCACGAGGTCGCCGACAGCGAGGATCGAGGTGTGCCCGCCGGAGACGATCAGGACGATGGACTGCTCGGGCAGGGGGCCGTGCTCGAGGGTGTCGGCGGCGGCGTGGCCGGCGAGGTGGTGCACCCCGTACAGAGGCTTGTCCAGCGCCCAGGCGATGGACTTCGCGGCGGCCAGTCCCACGTGGACGGCGGTGGCGAGGCCGGGACCGGAGGTCACGGCGACATGGGTGATGTCCCGCGCCTGCACGCCCGCGTCGTCGAGGGCGATCTGCAGCGTCGGGACGACCGCGTCGAGGTGCGCGCGGGCCGCGATCTCGGGGACGACGCCGCCGAACATCGCGTGCTGGGAGGCGCTCGAGGCGAGGCCCTGGCCCAGCAGGATCCCGTCCGAGACGATCCCGAAGCCGGTCTCGTCGCAGGAGGACTCGACCCCGAGGACGACGGGCGCGCCGGAGGAGATCACCGCAGCAGCGACATCGGGTCGGAGTAGTTGCCCGCCTCGTCCATCTTCGCGAAGTGGAGGTGGCAGCCGGTGGAGCGGCCGGTCGAGCCGACGTAGCCGATGGTGTCGCCCTGGGCGACGGTCGCGCCGACCGAGGTGTTGAAGCCCTGGAGGTGGTAGTAGCCGGTGACGACCCCGTTGCCGTGGTCGATCTTCACGCGGTTGCCGGAGGCGTGGTGGTACTCGACGGCGACGACGGTGCCGGACTTGGCGGCCTTGACCGGGGCGCCGCAGGCGGCGCCGAAGTCGACGCCGTCGTGGCCCTTGTAGTAGCCGAGCACCGGGTGGATGCGGCCGCCGTAGCCGGAGGTGATGGCGCCGGAGGAGGGGCGGATGTAGCCGGAGTCGCTGCCGACGACGGCCTCGGCTTCAGCGGAGTCGGAGCCCTCGACGGAGTCGGTCCCCTCGGAGGAGGCGGTGCCGGCGGCGCCCTCAGCGCCCGCGGCGGCCTCGGTGACGACGGGCTCGGGCTCGGGCACGGAGACCTCGATGCCGGTGCTCTCGGCCTCGTCCTCGGCGGCGTCCTCCGCGGCGGCGGGGGCGGTGCGCTCCTCGGAGCGGCTCGCGGCGTCGCCCTCGGCGGTGCGCTCCTCGACGGCGGCCTCGGTGGCC
>NZ_KV788689.1:0-100445 GCF_001807385.1 Brachybacterium sp. HMSC06H03
CGCTCGGCCTCACCGCGGGCCTGGGGTCCTCGGCGCTGACCGCCGCCGGGGCGCTCGCCCTCGTGGTCCTCATCGCCGCCGTGCTCTCCGTGCTCGCCGCCGGCGTGCCCTCCCTCGCCCTGGCCCTCGCGGTCCACGCCGGCCTCGGCGCGCTGATCGTGGTCGCCGGCCACGCGGGGCCGCTGCTGGCCTCCACGCTGCTGGACCGCGCCGGGGCGGAGAGCGGCTCGCGCCGCGCCGCGGGCGGCATCGCGACCGGTCCGCTCGGCGCGCTGCTGCTCGCCTCGGTGCTGATCGGCCTCGGCGCACTCGGCCCCGTCGTCTCCGCACTGCAGCTCGCCCCGCGCGCCGCGACCGTGTGGGAGGACCGGGCCCTGCACCTGGCGACCCCCTCCTCGCTCACCCTGCTCGGCGGCGTCGCCCTCGGCGTGGTGACCGTCCTGCTGATGACCTCCTCGCTCCTGGACGGCGCCCGCCGGCTCGGCGCGAACGCGGTCGTGGAGACCCGCGCGGCGATGCTCGAGGGCCGTGACGGCGCGGAACTGCCCGAGCTGCCCGAGATGGTGCGCCGGGCCGCGCTGACCCCCGTGGTTCTCGCGGTGCTCGCCCCTGTGGTGGCCGGCTTCGGGCTCGGCCCGGCCGCGCTGCCGGGCCTCGTCGTCGGCGTGGTGCTGACCGCGGCGGGCCTGGGGCTGTGGACCCTCGGCTCCGCCTCGACCCTTGCCGGCGCCTCCGCCGTGATCGGCTCCGGCCGCTACGGCGGCCCCGGCTCCTGGGGGCACTCCGGCGCGCTCGGCGGGGCGGTGCTCACCGGCATCCTGCGCTCCGTGATCGGCTCGGTGGCGCTGCCGCTGGCGCTGACCGCCTCGCTGCTCTCCGCGCTCGCGGTGAGCGCCGTGGTGGGGATGAGCACCGACGGCACCAGCGCCTATCTCCGCTGGGGCATCGCCGTCGTCGCGATCATCATCGCGCTGACCTGCTGGGTCATCACCGCCACCGCGCCCGAGGTGGATCTCGAGGACGAGCACGAGGAGCTGTCCCGCCCGCTCTTCTCCCGTACCGCGGAGGAGACCCCGGAGGACTCCCTGGACGCGATGGACTGGGAGGTCGACGAGGAGGACCGCCACGAGGTCACCGTCACCGCCCGGCCCACCCGCAGGAAGCGCAAGGGCAGGGGCTGAGGCGTCGGCGCGCTCAGACGGTCGCGCCGAGCCCCTGCAGCACGAAGCGCTCGAGCGCCTCGCGCGGGTAGCGCTTCGCGGAGGAGCCGACGAGCAGGCCGTTGATGATCCGGACGGTGCCGGTCACGTCGAGGTCGGCGGAGAAGTCGCCCTCCGCGATCCCGGCCTTCACGATCGTGCTGAGCACCTCCTCGATCAGCACCACGTGCTCGCGCATCCGCGCGGCCGCGTCGGGGGTGAGGGCGGCCCGGCCCGCGGCCTGCGGGACGTGGAAGGAGACGGTGAGCTCCAGCTGGGTGCGCACGTAGGCGATGACCGCCTCGCGCGGGGTCGCCGAGTCGCTGACCCCGGCCCGCAACTGGGTGATGTAGTCCGTCGTCTCGTGGATCGCGTACTCGATCAGGAGGGTCTCGCGGTCGGGGAAGTGGTTGTACATCGCGGTGCGGCCCACGCCGGCCGCGGCCGCGATGCGGGAGAAGGTGATGGTCTCGAACTCCTGCGTCTCCAGCAGCTCGGCCAGGGCGGCGAAGATCTTCTCCCGCGTGCGTTCGCGGTGCTCCTCGAGCGACCCTCCGATGATCTTGGGCATGCCGCATTCTTACACTCACCGGGACGTTCGACAGAACCCGTGTGCCGCAGCCCCTTCGCGGCCAGGATCGGAACGCGTCACGCCGCGGCGGGGTGCGAGGCGGGTGAGGGGCGCGGGCATACTCGGATGTGATCCTGGGCCTGACCCCGGACATGACGGAGCCGCGACCTCCGGGGACGGAGATCGCGGCTCTGGTCGCGAGAGCGGGTGACGGGAATCGAACCCGCGCTGTCAGCTTGGGAAGCTGAAGTTCTACCATTGAACTACACCCGCGAAACGGTGCCCGGCCGGTGCAGGAGGCCTGCCGTCCGAGCGAACGGGAGACAGCATACCCCCTCTCCGGAGTGGTCCGCGAACCGGGACGATTCGGGACGAGCTCACGCACAGCGCCGGCGGGGGACTAGTCTGGTCGCCGTGCTGCTGAGCGATCGAGACATCCGGGCCGAGATCGAGGCCGGACGGGTGCGGCTGTCCCCCTTCGACGAGGCGATGATCCAGCCCGCCTCCGTGGACGTGCGGATCGACCGCTTCTTCCGCCTCTTCGACAACCACAAGCATGCCCTGATCGATCCCTCGATCGAGCAGGCGGACCTCACGCGCGAGGTCGCCGTCGATCCCGACGAGGCGTACATGCTGCACCCGGGGGAGTTCGTGCTCGCCTCGACCTACGAGCAGATCACCCTGCCGGGCGACGTCGCCGCCCGGCTGGAGGGCAAGAGCTCGCTGGGCCGGCTGGGGCTGCTGACCCATTCGACCGCCGGGTTCATCGACCCCGGCTTCGACGGGCACATCACCCTGGAGCTGTCGAACATGGCGACCCTCCCGGTGGCGCTGTGGCCCGGCATGAAGATCGGCCAGCTGTGCTTCTTCCGCCTCTCCAGCCCGTCGCAGAACCCCTACGGCAGCGCCGGCAACCTCAACCGCTATCTCGGCCAGCGCGGGCCCACGCCCTCCCGCTCGGCGCAGAACTTCCATCGCACCCGGATCCCCCTCCAGGAGGAGCAGCAGTGACCGAGTCGGTCCGCACCAGCCATCGTCTGCAGCTGCCGCGGGACACCGACCCCGCCGAGGTGCTCACGATGATCCTCAACGTCCGCCCCACCGCCCGGGAGGCCAAGGACGGGGTGATCGAGATCGGGGACGACGTCCGTCTGGTCCCCGACCGGACGCCGCGCGGCGCGGGCCGCTGGACCCTGGAGACCCCGCGGGTGCGCGAGGACCCCGTGCCCGAGGGCATGGTCGACTCCCACGGCTACGGCCGCGCCTTCCCCGAGGGGCTGCCCTTCGGCGTGGAGCGGGAGAGCCTTGACCTGGCCTGGGCGCTCGCACGGCGTCTGTACGGCGCCGTCGTCACCGACGACCACGTGCGCCTCGAGCCGCATCCGTACCACGTGCGGGACCTGACGGTCACGAGCCCTTACGCCCTGGCGCCGGAGTCCCTCGCCCAGCTCCTCGCGCCGCTCGAGCCGGAGGCGGAGCTGGACCGCGCCCCCGAGGAGACCTCCCGCACCGGCTACGGGCTCACCGCGCCGCTGCCCGGCGGCGACGTGATCGAGGTGCGGGTGGGACGCAGCGCCCGCCCCGTCGCCCTCAGCGCCCTCGAATGGCTGGGCGATGCCGTGGACTACCAGCTGGTCCACGTCACCGCGAACCCGGAGGAGGACGCGATCGAGACGCCGGACGCCCCGACCGCGGAGCGCTGGCAGGAGGCGTACCGGCGCATCGGGGTGATCGCCGGGCTGATCGCCGAGAGCGTCGGCGGCTACGTCCTGGACCTCGACGGCCTCCTGGTGGACCCCGCCGACCTCGCCTGATCCCGCTCCGGCGGCTGAACCCGATCGGGGTGTGATCCCGGTCAGGCTGTCGAGGCTCCCGAGCGCGCGGCCGAGGCGGCGCGGCCCGCCGCCCCCAGCCGGATGGGCAGGAACGCCACCAGGCCCAGCGCCATCACGATCACGATCCCGAGGATCCCGGTGCGGGTCTCGCCGGAGAGCGCGACGGTCGCGGCGAAGGCCGCGGTGCCGAGGAACCCGAGCGCCCGGCCCGTCGTCGCGTAGAGGCCGAAGTTCTCCGTCTCCCGGCCCGGGAGCGACAGCCGGGTGAGCAGGTTCCGCGAGGCGGACTGCACGGGTCCGACGAACAGGCAGATCGCCAGGCCCGCGACCCAGAACACGATCGTCGGCTCGAAGGCGAGCACCACCAGGCCCAGCACGATGATGCCGGTGCAGCCGGCGATGATCACGGGGCGGGGGCCGACGCGGTCGTCGACCCTCCCGCCGAGGAACACCCCGACGCCGGCGACGAGGTTCGCGGCGATGCCGAAGACGATGATCTCCACCGCCCCGAAGCCGTAGGCGTTCGCGGCGAGGACGCCCGCGATCGAGAACACGGCGCCGAGCCCGTCGCGGTAGATCGCGGAGGCGACCAGGTACTGGAGCATCACCGGCTCCTCCTTCACCGCCCGGAGCACGCGGCGGATGATCGAGGCGTAGCCCTGCCAGGGGTTCCAGCGCTCGCCGGGCACGGTGGCCGGGTGGCGCGGGGCGCGCAGCATCAGCGGGAGCGTCCCGACCAGGATCCACAGCGCCACGAACAGGGGGATCGCCCGGTAGTTCCAGCCGTCCTCGCCGGTGATGCCGAGCATCCCCGTCCCGGGCATCACGAAGAGCACCAGCACCAGGCCGAGACACACGATCGAGCCCCAGTAGCCGACTGCCCAGGCGGTCCCCGAGACCCGTCCCCGGTTCGCGGGGGTGGAGATCTCCGGCAGCACCGAGTTCACGAACACGCCCGCGAGCTCGCTGAACACGACCGCGAGCGCGATCAGCACCGCCCCGAGGGTGAGGTAGTCGGAGTCGAGCTTCACCAGCGGCATCAGCGCGACGGTCGCCACGGTGGCGAGCGTCGTGATCCGCAGCAGGGCGTTGCGGGCGCCGCCGGAGTCGGCGAGGTTGCCCAGCAGCGGGGCGAGCAGCGCGACGGCGACCGCGCCGATCGACTGCCAGGTGGTCAGCACCTGGGAGCCATGGGCCTGCGCGGTGGTGATCGCCTCCTCGCCGACCGCGCCCTCGGAGGCGACGCCGCTGGCCACGTAGGTGGCGAAGACGAAGGTGAGGATGACGGAGCTGAAGGCGGACATGCCGCCGTCCCACAGCGCGAAGGGGACGACCGGGGGACGGAGCCGTCGGGGCGAGATCATGGCTTCACTCTACGGAGCGCCGAGCCCCGTGCTGCGGGCCCCGCCTGCTGTGAGATCAGCGGAGGCCCAGGAACGAGGCGGCCCCTTCGCGTAGGATGGCACCTGGCCCTTTCCCCGCGCCGGACGGAGATTCCGTGTTCACGATGTTGCTCGCCCACATGGTGGCGGCGCTCGTGGCCCCTCTCCTCGTCCGCTGGATCGGGCGCAGCGCGTTCTACCCCCTGGCCGTGGTGCCCGCCGCCTCCGCCGTGTGGCTGGCGACCTTCGATCCGCGCACCCTCGGGGACGCGCCGGTCGAGGTGTCCGTCCCCTGGATCCCCGCCTTCGGGATCGACCTCGCCTTCCGCCTGGACACCCTCAGCTGGGTGCTCGGCCTGATCGCCACCGGCATCGGGGCGATGGTGCTGCTGTACTGCGCGCGCTACTTCAAGGACTCCGAGCCGGGGCTGGGCCGCTTCGCCGGCGTGCTCACCGCCTTCGCCGGCGCGATGGTGGGTCTGGTCCTGGCCGACGACGTCATGGTGATCTACACCTTCTGGGAGCTCACCACCGTCTTCTCCTATCTGCTGGTGGGTCACTACCAGGACAAGCAGGCCTCTCGCCGTGCGGCGCTGAACGCCCTGATCTCCACCACCGCCGGCGGCCTCGCGATGCTGGTGGGCATGCTGATGGTCGCCGCCGAGGCGGGGACCCTGCGCCTGTCCGAGATCGTCGCGGACCCGATGTGGGCCGATGCCGGCCCCTTCCTGATCACCGCCATGGTGCTCATGCTCGCGGGCGCGACCAGCAAGTCCGCGCTCGTGCCGACCCACTTCTGGCTCCCCGGCGCGATGGCCGCCCCGACCCCGGTCTCCGCCTACCTGCACGCCGCGGCGATGGTAAAGGCGGGTATCTACCTGATCCTCCGCATGGCGCCGGCGCTGACCCACCTCGAGGTGATCACGGTCGTCCTGTCGTTGCTCGGCGCGGCGACGATGCTGCTGGGCGGCTGGCGCGCGCTGCGGCAGACGGACATCAAGCTGCTGCTCGCCTACGGCACCGTCTCCCAGCTCGGCTTCCTCGCCGCGGTCACGGGCCTGGCCACGCACGACGCGGTGCTCGCGGGGCTCGCGATGCTGATCGCCCATGCGCTGTTCAAGGCGCCGCTGTTCATGGTCGTGGGCATCATCGACAAGCGGTTCGGCACCCGCGACCTTCGCATCCTCTCCGGCGTGGGCCGGGTCGCGCCCGTCCTCGCGGTGATCGGCACGCTCTCGGCGGCCTCGATGGCCGCAGTCCCGCCGCTGTACGGCTTCGTCGCGAAGGAGTCGATCTATTCAGCGCTCTGGTACGCGGGCGGCTGGCAGCGCCTGCTCCTGATCGCGCTGGTCGCCGGATCCGTCCTCACCGTCGCCTATTCCTGGCGCTTCGTGCGCGGTGCCTTCGGCCCGGCACCCGGCGCCCCCCGCGTCGCCGCCGTGCGCATCACCCCGCTGTATTTGCTCGCGCCCGCGCTGATCACCGCGGCGTCCCTCGCCCTGATGGTGCTGACCTCGCCGCTGGAGGAAGTGCTGCGCACCTACGCCTCGGTGCTCCCGGAGACGGGGGAGGGGATCCACCTCGTGGTCGTCCCGCACCTCGGCGTACCGCTGCTCGCCTCGGGGATCACCCTCGGCCTCGGCCTCGCCCTGTGCCTGATCCCGCGGCCCGTGGCGCTGCTCCAGAAGGCGGTCTCCCCGCTGACCTGGGCACCCGAGCGGGCGCTCGACGTGTTCGACGCCGAGCGCGGCTTCCGTCGCATCCTGCGCACGGTCGACAAGCTCTCGATCATCATCACGCCCCTGTTCCAGCGGGGCTCGCTGCCCTACACCCTGGGCACGATGCTCGTGGTGCTGCTGGCGCTGGTCGCCCCGGTCGCGCTGACCCAGTCGCCGCTGCCGGACAACCTGGTGCTGTTCCAGCACCCGGTCGAGCTGATCGTCCTGCCCGTCGCGGCGCTCGCCGCGATCGGCGCCGCGCGCTCCCGGCGCCGTCTGCGGGCGGTCTTCCTGATCACCGTCACCGGCTACAGCGTGGCCGTGCTCTTCCTGATCGCGGGCGCGCCCGACGTCGCCACCACGCAGGTGCTGGTCGAGACCGCGATGACCGTCGTCCTCGTGCTCGTGCTGCGCCGCCTGCCGCTGCACTTCTCACGCCGGCCGCTGCGCATCGGCGCCTGGGGCCGGTGGGCGATCGCGATCTCGACCGCGCTCGTGCTGTGCGGCGGCGCCCTGTACGCCGCCGACGCCCGCTACCGGGAGGCCCTCGGCCCGGGCCTGATCGAGCCGGCCTACGAGATCGGCGGCGGCCACAACGTCGTCAACGTGACCCTGGTCGACGCCCGCGTGTGGGACACGATGGGCGAGATCTCCGTGCTGCTCGTGGTCGCCACCGGCGTCGCCTCGCTGATCTTCGTGACCCGGCGCGAGCGGCCCATCGCCCGCGTGCGCGACCTCGACGCCTCGCGCACCTCGATCTGGCGCCGTCGCGCGGACCCGGCCCTGCCGCAGAACGCGCTCGACTTCGATGCGCGCCCCGATGACGTCGCGGGCGGCAACCGCTGGCGCACCTGGCTCTCGGCCGGGCTGACCCTCGCGCCCGAGCGGCGGATGGTGATCCTGGAGGTCATCACCCGCATCGCCTTCCCGATGATGATGATGTTCTCCGCATACCTGCTGATGGCCGGGCACAACCTGCCCGGCGGCGGCTTCGCCGGCGGCCTCGTCGCGGGCCTGGCCCTCGCGGTGCGCTACCTCGCCGGGGGCCGCTACGAGCTCACCGAGGCCGCCCCGGTCCAGGCCGGCTTCGTCCTCGGCGCCGGCATGGCGCTCGCGGTCATCTCCGGCGTGCTGCCCGTCCTCTTCGGCGCCAACGTCTTCTCCCAGGCGACGCCCGTGGTGCACGTGCCGCTTCTGGGCGAGCTGCACTTCCCGACGGCGCTGCTGTTCGACCTCGGGGTGTACCTCGTGGTGGTCGGCGTGATGCTCGACTTCCTGCGCTCCCTCGGCGCCCAGATCGACCAGCAGCAGGAGGCCGATGCCGATGCCCGTTAGCCTCGCCCTCCTCCTGACCGCCGGGGTGCTGATCGCCTGCGGCGTCTATCTCGTGCTCGAGCGCACCCTGACCCGCATCATGCTCGGCTTCGTGCTCGCCGGGAACGGCGTGAACCTGCTGTTCATCGTCGCCGCCGGACCGATCGGGACCCCGCCCTTCGAGGGCAGCGGCGACCCCGAGCAGATGACCGACCCGCTGCCCTTCGCGATGGTGCTCACCGCGATCGTGATCTCGCTGGGCATCACCGCCTTCGGCATGGCGCTCGCGTACCGGGCCTGGCAGCTGTTCGGCCACGACGAGGTCCCCGACGACGTCGAGGACCGGCGCGTGCTGCGCCGTCGCCGGCGCCGCAGCGAGGACGCGGAGCGGCTGCCCTGGTCGCAGGCGCTCAGCGAGGAGGCGCGGCGCGGCGCGCTCGCCCAGTCCCAGGGGCTCGACGACGAGGACGACGACCCGCTGGGCTCGGACCTCACCAGCGCCGAGGACGTCCCCCAGGACGCGACGGAAGCCGACGAGGGCGACGCCGACTCGCTGCGCGAGAGCGCGCGCCGCCGCCGCGAGCACCGCCGCGGGGAGGCCGTGGCGCTGCGCCACGAGATCCGCGACCGCACGAGCGACGAGGAGGACATCTGAGCATGGAGCTCCTCCTCGCCCTGCCCGTGATGCTGCCGCTCGTCGGCGCCGCGATCACGCTGCTGCTGCGCCATCACACCCGGCTGCAGCTCGGCCTCGCGGTGGTCACGCTGCTGGCGATCTTCGCGATCGCGCTGGTGCTGGCCTGGCACGTCACCCAGGAGGGCGTGCTGGTCCTGCAGATCGGCAACTGGACCCCGCAGCTGGGGATCGTGCTGGTCGCGGACCGCCTGACAGCGCTGATGCTGACCGTCTCGAGCTTCGTGACCCTAGCGGTGCTCGTCTACTCGAGCGCGCAGAGCGTGAGCGAGAACGTCGAGCGGACGCCGGTGGCGATCTACCACCCCACCTACCTCACCCTCGTCGCGGGCGTGTCCATGGCGTTCCTCGCCGGGGACCTGTTCAACCTCTACGTCGGCTTCGAGGTGCTGCTGGCCTCGAGCTACGTGCTGCTCACCCTCGGCGGCTCCGCGAGCCGCGTCCGCGCCGCGACCACCTACGTGATCGTCTCCGTGCTCAGCTCGGTGATCTTCCTGTCCGCGATCGCGGCGATCTACGCCGCCGCCGGCACCGTGAACATGGCCGAGCTCGCGGTGCGGCTGGACGGGCTCGAGCCCGGCACCCGCATGATCCTGGAGCTGATGCTGCTGGTCGCCTTCGCGATCAAGGCCGCGATCTTCCCGCTGAGCGCCTGGCTGCCCGACTCGTACCCGACCGCGCCCGCACCGGTCACCGCGGTCTTCGCGGGACTGCTCACGAAGGTCGGCATCTACGCGATCCTGCGCCTGGAGACGTTGCTGTTCCCCTTCTCGCAGATCTCCAACCTGCTGCTGGCCGCGGCCGGGCTGAGCCTGTTCATCGGGATCCTGGGCGCCGTCGCGCAGACGGACCTCAAGCGCGTGCTGTCCTTCACGCTGGTCTCCCACATGGGCTACATGCTGTTCGGCATCGGCATGGTCACCCAGCTCGGGATGGCGGCGACGATCTACTACGTCGCCCACCACATCACCGTGCAGTCCACGCTGTTCCTCGCCGCCGGGCTGATCGAGCACCGCGGAGGGACCACCAACCTCATCCGGCTCGGCGGACTCCAGAAGCTCGCCCCGCTCATCGCGGTGCTCTTCTTCATCCCCGCCATGAACCTCGCCGGCATCCCGCCGTTCTCCGGCTTCATCGGCAAGGTCGGCCTGATCGAGGCCGGCATCGCCTATGACAACACCGCCGGGTGGATCCTCATCACCGTCAGCGTCATCACCAGCCTGCTGACCCTCTACGCGATCGCGAAGATCTGGAACCGCGCCTTCTGGCAGGAGCCGAGCGAGGAGATCATCGCCCGGGACGTGCCGATGCCGAAGGTGATGACCGGCGCGACCACCGCCATGATCGCCTTCTCCCTGGCGCTGACCGTCTTCGCGGGCCCGCTGATGAACTACGCCGACGAGGCCGCGCACTCGGTCCTGCAGCGCACCCCCTACGTGGGTGCGGTGCTCGGTGACGAGGCGGCCGGGGACCTGCGCTACCGGATCGACGACCAGGGCCAGCGGATCGAGGACGGCGTGACCGCGGAGGTGGACGGATGATCTCGCGACGGATCCGCGACCTGCGCCACTCCTGGCTGTGGGTCCTCACGGCCGTGGCCCTGTGGTGCCTGCTGTGGGGCGGGATCGACCTGAAGAACGTGCTCGGCGGCGCCCTGGTGGCCGTGCTCGTCTTCGTGCTCTTCCCGATGCCGCCCACCGGCCACGAGCTGACCCTGCGCCCGGTGCGCTTCACCCTCTTCGTGCTGCGCTTCCTGACGGACTGCGCGATCTCGGCGGTGCAGGTGGGCTGGTTCGCGGTGCGTCCCGGCCCGCAGCCCCCGAGCTCCGTCATCGCGGTGCAGATGGCCTCCCGCTCGGACTTCTTCCTGACCTTCACGGGCGTGCTGTGCACCCTGATCCCGGGATCGGTGGTGGTCGAGGCACAGCGCGCCACCGGCACCCTGTTCCTGCACACCTTCAATGCGGGCACCCCGGAGGCCGTGGAGAAGGCCCGCGCGAGCGTGCGGGCGCAGGAGCAGCGCCTGCTGTGGGCCGTCGGCCGCCGCGAGATCCTCGAGGAGGCGGGACTGCGATGAGCGCCATCGACGTCGCCCTGGTGGTCTACGCCGTGATCCTCGGCCTCGCCGGCCTCGCGATCGTGTACCGCATGATCGTAGGCCCCACCATCCTGGACCGTGCGCTCTCGAGCGACTCCCTGGTCACCCTCGTGGTGATGGGCCTGGCGCTGCACGTGGCGCACTCCGGCGCGGCCTGGGCGGGGACCGCGATGCTGAGCCTGACCGGGCTCGCATTCATCGGCACCGTGACCTTCGCGCGCTTCGTCGCGCGGGAGGACCCGATGCAGGGCCGGCGCCGCCCCCATCCCCAGGAGCCCGACGCGGACACCGGCCCGCACGAGGCGATCCACCTCGAGACCGACTCCGCCTCCGAGGACGGCTTCGGCGGCGAGGACGGGGCCGGCGACGGGGCCGGGTTCGGTCGAGAGGCCGGCACCGCCTCCGAGGACGGCGCCCTCGTGCCCGAAGACGAGCACGCCCGCGTGCTCGGGGCGGCGGACCCGGCGGAGGAGGCCGACGACACCTCCGAGGAGGGCTTCGGCCTCGACGGCACGACGGACGGCTCCGACACGGGCGACCGGGGCTTCGAGGACGACGACCGGCTCGCGGACGGTCCGACGGGAGGTGCACGATGAGCGCGGTCGAGATCATCGCAACGGTGCTGATCGGCGCCGGACTCCTGCTGGGCGTCCTCTCCGCGATCGGGCTGAACCGCTTCGACGGGGTGCTGATGCGCATCCACGCAGCCTCCAAGCCGCAGGTGCTCGGCCTGATCCTGGTCTTCGCCGGGGCGTCGCTGGCCGCGCGGTCGTGGAGCATCGCGGCGTTCCTGCTGGTCGTGCTGCTCGCGCAGATGCTCACCGTCCCCGTCGCGAGCGTGATGGTGGGGCGCGCCGCCTTCCGCCGCGGCTTCGTGCGCGGCGGCGACTACGCGATCGACGAGCTCAGCGAGCGGCTCGCCACCCCGTCCGACGACGATGACGACGAGGACGGCTTCGTCGACGAGCCGGACGACGACCACGAGGACCTGCACGGTGGCGGCCATGAGCTGTTCCCCGAGAACGTCGTCACGGACACCGTCGAGCCCCTCACCGGACGGAACTGGGAGGAGCCGGAGGGCGGCGCCGCGGACGTCGAGGACGAGGACGGGCTGGACATCGACCTCGACGACGAGACCGAGCTCGAGGCCGGGGAGGTCGCCGAGCGCGACGAGCGGCGCTGACCGGCGACACCGACGACGACGCCCTTGCCCGCGATCAGCGGGCACGGGCGCCGTCGTGCGGGGGAGCGGGGGCCCGGGACGCTCGGTGCGTCCCGGACCGGCCGGGCTCAGAACAGGCCGATGGACTCCCCGGTCTCGGTCACGCCCATACGCAGGGCGGCCGGCTCCTCGGGCAGTCCGGGCATCGTCATGATCGCGCCGGTGAGCGCGACGACGAAGCCCGCCCCGATCTTCGGTACCAGATCGCGCACGTGCAGCACGTGCCCGGTCGGGGCGCCGAGCGCGGAGGGATCGTCGGTGAACGAGTACTGAGTCTTCGCCACGCACACCGGCAGGGTGTCCCAGCCGTTGCGCCTCAGCATCCGCAGCTGCGCCGGCGCACGGTCCTCGAAGACCACGTCCTCGGCGCCGTAGATCTCGCGGGCGAGGGTGCGCAGGGACTCCTCGATCCCGTCGGCGGGATCGTAGAGGTGGTGGAAGTCGGGCTCGTCCTGCTCGATCGCGGCGAGGACCTGCTCGGCGACGGCGCGGCCGCCCTCGCCGCCCTTCGCCCACACCTCGGACAGCGCGGCGCGGAAGCCCTGCTGCTTCGCCCAGTCGAGCACCGCCTCGAGCTCGGCCTCGGTGTCGGTGGGGAAGCGGTTCAGCGCGATCACCGGCTCGAGGCCGAACTTGCGCAGGTTCTCGACGTGGCGGGCGAGGTTCTCGGTGCCGCGCAGCGCGGCCTCGATGTCCTCTGTCGCCAGATCGGTCCTGGCGAGGCCGCCGTGCATCTTCAGCGCGCGCACCGTGCCCACCACGACCGCGGCGTCGGGGGCGAGGCTGCCCACCCGCGACTTGATGTCCAGGAACTTCTCGGCCCCGAGGTCGGAGCCGAAGCCCGCCTCGGTGACGGTGATGTCCGCGAGCGAGAGCGCGAGCCGGGTAGCGGCCAGCGAGTTGCAGCCGTGGGCGATGTTCGCGAAGGGGCCGCCGTGCACGAGCGCGGGGGTGCCGCCGAGGGTCTGGACCAGGTTCGGCAGCAGCGCGTCCTTCAGCAGCATCGTGATCGCGCCGCCCACCTCGAGGTCCTCGACGGTGACGGGCCTGCGGTCGTAGGTGAAGCCCACGACGATCCGGTCGATCCGCTCCTGCAGGTCCTTCAGGTCCGTGGCCAGGCACAGCACGGCCATGATCTCGGAGGCGACGACGATGTCGAAGCCGTCCTCGCGCGGGACGCCCTGAGTGGCGCCGCCCAGGCCGATCACGGTCCTGCGCAAGGCGCGGTCGTTGACATCGACCACGCGCTTCCACTGGACGCGGCGCGGGTCGATGCCCAGCGCATTGCCCTGGTGGATGTGGTTGTCCACGAGGGCGGCGAGGGTGTTGTTCGCGATCTGTATCGCGTGGAAGTCGCCGGTGAAGTGGAGGTTGATGTCCTCCATGGGCACCACCTGCGCGTGGCCGCCTCCGGTCGCGCCGCCCTTGATGCCCATGATCGGGCCGAGCGCGGGCTCGCGCAGCGCGACCATGGTGCGGTGGCCCATGAGAGAGAACGCGTCGGCCAGGCCCACGGTCGTGGTGGACTTGCCCTCGCCGGCCGGGGTCGGGGACATCGCCGAGACCAGCACCAGGCGCCCCTGCTTCCCGCTCGGGGTCATCTGGCGCACATCCACCTTGGCCTTGTAGGAGCCGTAGGGCACGAGCGCCTCCGTGGGCACGCCCGCGCGCTCGGCGATCTCCGTGATCGGCTCCAGGGTCGCCGCCTGGGCGATGGCGAGATCAGGGTTGTCGGCTGACATCATCGTCCTCCACTTCGTGGTCTCTCACCCGGGCATCGGCGTCCGGGCAGGGTCGTGGCCCACCATACGGGGCAGATCCTGGGCATATGCCGTTCCCTCGTCGGAGGGGCGGCGCCCGGTCGTCGGGCTGCGACGCGGCGTCCCGACCGCCCTGTCGGCGCGTTCGCCGCGCGTCGTCCCCGAGCGGTGGGACCGACCAGCCGTCCGGCGGCCGGGAACGGCTGCGCGATGGATCGCGGGCCCGGCGCAGGCCGACAGCATCGTGGTCGGTCACCGGCGCCACAGCGACCTCTATGCCTATATAGGCATAGAGGTACGCCATACGCCATCACATGACCAATCGCACCGTGCTCGGCAACGACGAAGCCCCCTGGCGGGCCAGGGGGCTTCGTGGTGGTGGCTCCGACCGGCGTCGATCCGGTGACCTTTCGATTTTCAGTCGAACGCTCTACCAACTGAGCTACAGAGCCGTGGCCGTCGTGACGACCGAGGACAAGCGTAACAGCCCCTGCGAGGTGATGCGCACCGGATCCGCCCCGGTGAGAGGCAGACCACGGCGATCGGCCCTGAGCCTCTGCGCGCGAGTCAGGACAGCGTGATCAGCGCCTTGCCGAGGTTGTCGCCGCGCAGCATCCCGACGAACGCCTCCGGTGCCCTGTCCAGCCCGACGGTGACGTCCTCGCGATAGCGCACCTCGCCGGCCGTGACCCAGGCGCCAATCTCGCGCTGGAAGTCCTCGAACATCGTCGGCGCGAACTCGCGCTGGATGAAACCGCGCAGGGTGAGGCTCTTGGCGAGAACCTGGCCCATCAGGGCGCCGCTGCGGTCGGGCCCCTCGGGCAGGGAGGTGGCGTTGTAGTTCGCGGCGAGCCCGCACAAGGGCACGCGCGCGAACTCGTTCAGCAGCGGCAGCACTGCGTCCCACACCGCGCCGCCCACGTTCTCGAAGTACACGTCGATGCCGTCCGGCGCCGCCGCGGCGAGCCGGCGGGGCAGATCCGGGGCGCGGTGGTCGATCGCCGCGTCGACGCCGAGCTCCTCGAGCAGCGCGACCTTCCGCGCGCCGCCGGCGATCGCGATCGTGCGGGCACCGCGCAGGCGGGCGATCTGCGCGACCGCGGAGCCGACGGGACCGGCCGCCGCGGCGACGGCGAGGGTCTCCCCGGGCTGCACCTTCCCGATCGCGGTGAGACCCGCATAGGCGGTGAAGCCGGGCATCCCGAGCACGCCGAGGGCCGTGGTGACCGGCGCGGCCGCGGGGTCGAGGCGGCGCAGCCCCGCGACCTCCTCGACGCTGTACTCCTGCCAGCCGCCGTAGCCGAGGACCACGTCGCCCGGGGCGAGGGAGTCGTCGGCGGACTCGACGACCTCCGAGACGGTGCCGCCGACGATCACGTCGCCGACCTCCATCGGGGCGGCGTAGGACTTCGCATCGCTCATCCGGCCACGCACGTACGGATCCAGGGAGATGTGCAGCGTGCGCAGCAGCGCCTCGCCCGGACCGGGCGAGGGGACGGGCGCGGTGTCGTGGAGGAAGTCGGAGGGGACCGGCTCGCCGTGCGGGCGGGAGGCGAGGCGGATCCGGCGGTTCTGCAGGTCGGTGCTCATGCCTCGAGCGTACGCAGATCTGCCGGCGAGCACGAAGAAGGCCCCGGAGCGATGCTCCGGGGCCTTCTCGAGGGGCGACCCTGACCGGGCTTGAACCGGCGACCTCCGCCGTGACAGGGCGGCACTCTAACCAACTGAGCTACAGGGCCTCTCGTGTCTTCCGGCTTCTCGCCTTCCGACTCGGATAACTCTACCGGAGGTTTCCGGGGCTCACGACCACTTTCGCTGTGAGCCGCCTCGCACCTCGGCGGAGCAGTACCCCCAACGGGATTCGAATACGTTACAAAAACAGGTCAGGAAAGCGCTTCGACCAGCACGTTTACACGATTTTACACCGAACTAGTGGACGTGTGTCTGGAACGCTCTGACCAGGACGAACACAGTTGACGTTGATGCCAGGTCAACAGATGGAACGTCCCGGCAACACTCCGCACCACCCCAGAGACGACGAAACGCCCCTCACGATCCCGTGGACCGTGAGGGGCGTTGTGTCGTGCCGTCAGTGGGCGTCCTTGTATGCCTGCCGTACTTCGGCGGGGATGCGGCCACGGTCGCCGATGCTGTACCCGTGCTCCTGCGCCCATGCACGAATCTTGGCAGTGTCCTCGCCAGGCACGGTCGCGCCAGGCTTGCGACGGCCACCAACACGTCGAGCCTTCCCCGCCCACACGCCGATAGCCTCACGCAGCTCCGACGCGTTCTCAGCAGTCAGGTCAATCTCATACGCGACACCGTCCAGCGCAAACGACACGGTCTCGTCCGCTGTCCCGCCGTCCATGTCATCCACCAGTTCCACAAACGTTCTACGCGCCATTAGTGGCCCCTCTCCTATAGGTGATGGGGCCACGATAGCGCATTAGAGAATGGCCGAGGCGACCCTGGCGGAGACCTGCTCGCCCGACGTTAGGTAAAGGCCGACAGGCGTCCCGTCAGTGAGCCGCAGCCCGCGATAATCGGAGGCGGGAGGCGGGATCGGGGCCGGGTCCGGCTCGTCATCCCATCCGGGCACGGGATAATGAGTCGGCGGAGACTGTGCCGGGTCGTAGGGCACCATCACGCCGGACAGCCACGACGACGCTTCCTCCGAGAAGGGGTTGTCGTTATGTCCGTGCGTGCCGTACAGGGCGTCGATGGTCTCAGGATTCGCGGCGCGAGCGATGAACGCTTCTGCCATCGCGCGGGTCCCATCGGAGGGAGTGGCGATGAACAAGATGTTCACGCCCGCCCAGTTGCTCGCGGGGTCGTTCACGGGGTCATGCCCAGCCATTGCGGCGGGTAGTTCGGCCCACGACGCGACGCCGTAGGAGGAGAGCGTGGTCTGGTCCCCGTATTCGTACACGTCGATCATGCCGTTCATGCACGCCACTCCGGCGAGGGTGGGGACAGGCTGCCGGGACGCGGCGACGATCACGCCCATGCCGCCCATTGAGTGACCGAACATCGCCACCGAGTCGATCCAGTGCCGCCGCGCGGCCCAGTCGTACACGTTAGCAAGGTCGTCCATCACCCGCTGATTGCCCCAGAGGTTGCCGTGCGACGCCGCGCCCACGACGATGCCCTGGTCGAGCGCCGCATCCCGCTGCGCGAGGAACGCCCCCACCTCGGCGCTCTCCCGGCTCGCGGCCATGCCGTGCACGAGGAACAACATTGACGTGTGCTCGTAGGGTGCGACATGGGCGGGCTCGTAGACGTAAGCCTCCCGTCCTTCGGCAGAGATGGAGTAGCGCGTGTACTCCGTGCCGCTCGCCGTCTCGCCGGGGCTGCGGTCCAGGATTGTCGCAGGGGGGCGGCTCATAGCGTGATCCCGTACTGGGCCGAGAGCGCGGTGTGCAGCTCGTAGACCTCTTCGTCGGTGAGGCGGCGGTCGTATACCCGAATCTCGCGGATGTCGCCCGTGTAGCGGTAGGCGTTACTAAAGACGCCTCCGATGCGGAACGACATCGTGGTGGGGGGCTCCTTGGAGGTGGTCCTCGTCGCCGTGCTGGCCCCGACTGTGATCGCCCTCTGTGTCACTCCGGGCTTTCCCCAGCGGGCCGTGACGATCTGCCAGTCGCCTGTCGTGCCTGTCGGGCCTTCCGGGTCGGCGTTGCCGATGGTGTAGAACCCCTTGCCGGAGGGGCCGGTGAGCGCATGATCAATCGGGTGGCCCGCAATGAAAGCGTAAGCGGTCCCGGTGGTGCGCACCACAGCCGTGATTGTTGGCTCGTCCGTGAACGGAATCGTCGCAGGCCCGTAGGAGACGGTGCCGGGGAAGGACGCCGCGCCATCGGATGCCGTTGCCGAGCCTGTCCCTTCCTTCGGGAGGGATAGGCCCGCCTTTGCGTCGGCCCACGCAAAGGCCGTTACGTCGCCCCCGAGGAACTGGTGCGTGAAGTCGTTGGGGCCTCCCGGCTCCTCGGGGTCCACGGGCACTTCCCCGCCGTCGCCGAGGACGAGCGCCACCTTCCCCGGATTCTCCGCCTCCCACGCCTGTGCTTCTGCGAGGGTGGCGAAGATGGGGATCGCGCCCGCGATGCCTCCCCCGCCTTCTCCGGGGTCGCCTTTGAGGTCGGGGCCTGGCACGCCGTCTACAACGATGGTGGTGCCGTCGAAGGTGATTTCGGGGGTGTGGCCGTCGCGTCCCGGCTCGCCAGGCGGGCCCGTATAGTCACCCGACGCGATAGCCTCAGCGATAGCGTCCTCGATACCGCCCGCGACCTTCTCGGCCCGGACAGCAGCGGCCTCGGCCCGGACAGCGATAGTTTCGTCCACGACCTTGACCACGCCCGGCGAGGCGTCCACGGGGATAGCAGTCGCGAGATTGACGACAGCACCCGTGGGGAGGGACGTGCTGAACGCGGGGAGAGCGACACCGCCCGGGAGCTTCACCGAGACACGGTACGTCCACTCGCTCGGCGTCAACGCGTCGTTGTCCGTCGCGGGGAAGGACATGCCGCGCGGCCCAGCGGTGCCGTCAGCGTTCTTCGTGCAGAGGTAGCCCTCGTAGTCGATGATGCCGACAGCGCGGCGTGCGACGAGGGACAGTGCCCCGGCAGTGCCCGTGTAGCGGACGGTGGTGACTGCGGGCGTGATTTCGACAGTGCCACCCGAGGCGGCGGTGATGTCGGGTTCGGTGCCTTCGTCTACTCCGTCGGCGTCCATCCAGCCGAAACGACCGGTGAACGTTCCGTGCCCGAGGTCTTCGGGCCATGCCATTTCGGCCATGGTGATGCCTTTCGGTCAGTTGTCGGCGCGGTGCGTGTTGGTGCGCGGCTCGAGAACCTCGCCACCACCAGCGGACGGTGAACCCGTAGCAGCAGTCACCGCAATCGACTTGAGAACGGACACGAGCGCGGCACCACCAGCGATAGACAGGACCGAAACAGCGTCCACGTCAAGCACGCCGAAGAGGTCAGTGCCCAGCGTTGCGAGTGCGCCCTGTGCCGCCGTAGCGATAGCACGCTCAGCCGTCGCCTTCCAAAACTGCTTAGTCCAAATGCTCACACCTTCTCCTCTTCATGCTTGACGTGCCCGCTTCCGGGCGCGTTACGGGTTGCATTCTGGATGCGCAACAGTGTCGCAACCATGTGCCACAACCCAATATTGATAGCCAGGTAACCAGCGATACGGAACACGTCCTCGCCAGGGAAATCATCAAGGACGAACCGCGCCAACGACAACCCGGTCATATAGGCCACAGACAGGCACAACCCCATAATGATCCGGCCAATATCCGTCGCCCACCACCGCGACCGCAACGCGTACAGCGACACAAACGCGGCGGCAGGGAACATGCACGCCCAGAATAGGCCCTTAGCAATCCAGTCCGTTAGAGTCATGTCAAGCGTGCCTCCTAGCCGCGAACGCAAGTTCCAGACGCTCCGCGAAATGGTTACGGCGCGCCTCATCGCGTAGATCAGTAGTCAGTTCGTCAATCTCTGCCCGGTCGATGCGGGTTACGCGGCGTAGTGCCTCGTTCCGTTTCCGGGCGTCGGCGAGCGTGTAGTCATCGTTCACGTGTCATCACCGCCCTCCGACCTCGGCAATGCGCCGACGATCTTCCGAACGAAATACAGCGAATCGACAAGGTCGCGGTTCTGTGCACGGACCTCCGCTGCAATGTCCTGCGACTCGCGCCACGCCTCGCGCCACTGCGTCTCTGCCTCGCGGGCGCGCGCAACCTCCGCGGCATGCACCGCCGTGGTCCGCGCGATCTCCTCGTCTTTCGCGAGCAGGCGGGCGTCGCGGTCAGCAGTAACGCGGTCCACCTCGCGCGCCACTGCCCTAGACGGCACCAGGCGGCCCGTGTAGATGAAGAACGCGACCAGCGCGAGTAGACCGTACGCGGGGAACACCTTCACGTCACTGAGGGCCGTTAGGAAAGTCCAATCCATCACAGCCCCCTAACGGCCCGCACGGTTAGCTCACCACCGGGAGTAGCCATGCCGCGAACCAGGTAGCGGGGCCGATCTTGCCGTCCTGCGTGAACCCGGCGAGGCGCTGCAAGTTCTTCGCCGCGTTCTCCGTCGCGTCGCCGTAGCGTCCGTCCACGGTGAGGGAGTAGCCGCGCGCATTCATCTGCGCCTGCCAGGTCTTGAGCCCCTGCGCGCCAGACCTCGAGCCGGTGCCCGTAATCTCGCCGGGGACGAGACTGTTCGGCATCTTCCCCGACACGGCAGTCTGCCCCGAATCCCCGCCGTAGTAGCAGAGATTCCCCGGCGTGCGCAGCAGCGGGAAGTCGGGCACATCAACAAGCTTCACGAGAAGTTCCTTTCCGGTCGGGAGCTTCCCGCCAGTAGATACGGGAGTGGTCGGTGCGGTGATCTTCCCGGCCCGTGCGAGCTGATCGGCCGCGCCGAGGTGGGGGAGGTAGTCGCCGGGGCATTCCGTGGAAGTCCAGTGCTGGTGCGGGTAGATCGGGAGATCGCCCCACCGGGACCGGATATCTGCGACGAGGGCCGCGAGGACGGGGAGCGTGCCGAGGACGTTGTTCGGGTCGCATTCGATGGTGATGGACTCGGAGTTGGCGACGCTGTTGCCGTTAGCCCACGACCTGTGCGACTCGTCCACGATCCGTGCGACGCGCGTCGCGGAGATGACGTAATGCGCGGACACGTTCGCTTCCGGGTTGCACAGCCAGTCCACGATTCCGTCGAATGACTGCCCGGATGGCTTACCCCACCAGTGGACGGTGATGTGCTTCACGGAATGGCCTTTGCGGTCCGTGTTGCAGTTCGGAGATGACTTCGCCGCCTCCACGGCCGGGAGCGCGGGCAGAGTCAGCACGTCATCCTGGCGAGGCGCGGGCACGGATGCGCCGCCTACCGGCCCAGCAGGAATCGCCGGGGCCGGGGCGGCATCACCTTTTCCCGCAAGGCCCATCGCGCGCTTAGTGCCCGCGCCGACCTTCCCGTCAGCCGTCAGACCGTGCGCCTTCTGCCACGCCTTGATCTTCCCGACCGTGCCAGTGCCGATCTTCCCGTCCACAGACGCGCCAACGACACGCTGCACAGCCGCATGGTCGAGCAAGCCCTCGTGCTTCATCTGGTCCAGCGAGGGCACGTAACGGAAGTGCCAGTTTTCGCCGACCCGTCGCCCCTCATCCCAGGACCAGCCATACGTGCGCCCGTTCGCCTTGAACCATTCCTGGATCGCCGCAGGATGGATATCGACCGCGCGCCCATCCTCGTGATTCGAGCCCAGGTCGGGCGACGCAACACTCACACCGCCAGGCTTACGCGCCCAAATCTGGCCAGCATAAGCCCGGTCCGACTTGAGCTTCCGTCCACGACCAGCCGGGGCATAGTTCTGCTTAAACAGCGCGACCTGCTCAGCTTTCGAGCGGCCAGCAGACCAGACACTAAAGTTGACACCAGTATCAGCGACCGCACGATTCAACGCCCGAGACAGAGCCTCGTAAGCGCCGCGTTCAAGCCACTCGGATTTGTTCTTGTTAGACCACGATGCGGGAAGCTTAGACGTTGCCACAGAGGTCTCCTTTCGGGCATGGAAAAAGCCCCCGCGATCACGCGAGGGCTAGAATGTCGGGGAGGGATCAGTTGGGGGAGAACCAGCGCATCGGGAACCAGATCGAGTTGTTGTTCGACCAGTTGATGTCGGTTCCCGAGATGTTCCTGATGCGGATCGAGCCTGTGGAGTAGTTCATCTCGACCCTGCCCCGTGCTTCGTTCTGGGGGAGGGTGACTTCGATGTAGTCCGTGAATCCGCCCCGCAGATCGGAAGGGATCGGGTTGTAGTTCAGCGTGACCCAGGTAGCGTTCGGGAGGGACAGGCTCGACCCGGTAAGGTTCTGGATACGAATCTGCGCCTGACAAAGCTTCCCGCCAGGAAGATGCTGCACCATGATCGGAGCCGGGGACTGGTCCGCATTCCACTGGGCGCTGTACTGGAACGGGCGAACCTGCGGGATAAGGGAGACCTTCGACCCGCCCGACTCTGCCGAAATCCCCTCGCTGTCAAGCCTGAGATAGGTCTGTCCATTGGTGGCAGAGAAAAGGGTGACGGTGTTTCCATCGGCAGTGATGCGCGCCCGGTTGAGGCCGCTGGACCCAATCACCCTTACTTCGGCCGAGGTCGGTGTCGCGCGAATCTGCCCTCGACCGCTGTCGCCGCCGTATGTCTGCATGAACGAATCGATGGGCGAAGTCTGAATCGCCCCGCCCGTCGTGCCGTCCGCCTGGTACGTCCGCATGTACGACGCGGTGGGCGAAGTCTGAATCTCGCCGCCCGTGCTTCCGTCCTCGCGGTACGTCCGCATGTACGACGCGGTGGGCGAAGTCTGAATCGACCCGCCCGTCGTGCCGTCCGCCTGGTACGTCCGCATGTACGACGCGGTGGGCGAAGTCTGAATCGACCCGCCCGTCGTGCCGTCCGCCCGAAACGTGCGCATGAAAGACGCTCGGGGATTCGCGACGATGTAGGAAGACTCTCCGGTCGTGGATTTGCCGCCGTCTACGATCACGCCATCACCGTAAGCGCCGATTCCGGGCGGGGTAGAAGTAGTGGATGTGTCGGGCGGCGTGACCCGAAGGCCAGGGTACGTCAAGCCAGTGGCGCTCCACGAGGGAATGTATCCATCGTCCGCGAACTCGACCTTCCCCGGCAGCGCGTCCGAGGTCTTGAACAGTCCGCCCGTGAACGTGCCGCCCTCGAACGTCTCGCCCGTGAAAGACCCGCCAACAATATCGTCAGCATGGATCGCGCCCGCAGCCAGGTTCTCAGCAGTCACCGCGCCGACCGCAAGTTCCTGCGCCGTGATCTTGTTCGCCGCGAACAGGTCAGCAAACATCTTGTTAGCGACGACCTCGGACAGGTTGCCGTTCGAGACGAGCTTGGACAGGTCGATCCCCGCAATGATCGCGTCAGTGAGCGTGACCGGCACCCACGCGGAACCATCCCAGCGCCACTGCCCAATCACCTCACCATTCACGACACGGAACCACTGATCGCCATCGCCCGCACCATCACTAGTCGGCGGGTTGATGCTGTACGTGGTGAAGTTACCCGCCCCGCCACCATCAACAATGATGTCATCAATCCGGGCATTAGCCGCGTCGAGCTTCTGCTGCAAATCAATACGCGAGTCTTCCAGCTCGTCCGCCAACCCAGGCAGGACAACCTCGTTCAACTCCTGGATGGACTCGCGCGCCGCGTCAACATTCGCGGACACCTCACGAACAGAATTCTCGCCGCCATCCCAACGCGGCCAAACAATGTCCCCAGACTCGCCAAGGTCCTTCACGCCAGCATCGCCGGTCTTAGACTGCCGCTCCTGCGCCTTCATGTCCGCGACCACGTCAGCGAGCATCCGAGAAGGCGGTGCATTCAAATCCCTGTACTGCACCATCAGTCGATCGCCTCCTCGTCTAAATAGTCGTCCGGCGTCGGGACAGCATCATCCTGGAAAGCAAGGTCAACCATCGCGTTAGACCAACTGCCCTTAGCCGAGATGATCCGCTTCGCCGTCGTGCCAGCGGGGACAGTCAGCCACTCATCGCTCATCGTGACCCTCGCCGCGTCGCCCACGCGCCAGCGCCCAATCTCGCACCGCTGATCCGAGCCGTCTACGGCTATGTTGATCTGTGTCACCACGTCACGAGACGCGGCCAGCGCGGCGATTGCGTGCTCGCGGATCAGGTCACGATTTGCGGAGTCGCTAGTGGACCCGACCGATTCAAGGATCGGCATCTGGTCGCGGAGTAGTGACCGGTCCTCAGCGACACGGACCATCGTTGTAGACCCCTCGCCCGCGCCAGTCCAGTACACGCGCGCCGCAAGCCTCGACGCATCCGTCGTCACGTCCACAGACGCGACCGGGGAAAGCGACGAGGTGGTGTCAAGGTCCATCGACCAGTCCTGCGCGATCTGAGGCTGCGCGTGGGTGCCGTGTACCATCACCCACTCGAGGTTCCCGTCAGCCCGCCAGCGTGGCCGGAACGCGATGTCCGGCCCGTTGCGCACGCCGGACAGTTCGGTGAGCCGCTTCCACACCTGGTTGTTTGCGAGGTTGTACCCGTCGTAGGTGCGTGTCCGCAGCCTCGACCCCTGCTCGCGCGGGGACCCGAACACGATCGGGAGCGTGCCGCCAACCTTCGCCATGCCACGCTTCACGACCTCCTGGCCAATCGTGCCGTATGACACACCCGTGTACCGGAGATGCTTAGTCATCATCTCTACCTGAGCCGCCGTGGACAGGCTGATCGGTTCCTGCGCCGTCAGCACGCGCCGCTCAAGGATCGCGCCGATGCCGCGACACTCGAACGTGGCCGTAGCCCTCGTCTCCGTGGGAGGGCCGACAATCGGACCCGCAACCCACGCAACCAGAGACCCGTCCTCACGCTGCCACGACACGCACACCGACGTGCGATACGGCGACCACCACAACGGGTCAAGCCGCCGAACCTGGTCCTTCCCCACCGTCACCGAGAAAGACTCGATCCCATTCAGAGGAATCTCCCACGACCCCTCCGCCGCAAGGTCAAGCTGAGCGCCTCGAGCGCCGTCCATCGTCCGCACAAGATGAGCAACCCATGTCACTGCGCCACCCCAACATGCCACACCTCGAAACGGTTACCGGGATAGCCCTGATTCGTGCCCTTATGGTGCATCCAGCCCGGACCGCTAACACCCTCGATCTGGTCCTGGATGTAGTGCACCTTGTGGACGCCCTCAGACATCTGCACCGTGAACGACATAAAGTTAGTCTGCGGGGCCGCGCGCGTGACACGAGTGGTGAACGCCAGCTCGAGCGCGTCATCGATATAGACACGCCACCGGATTGCCGCAGACGGCTGATCAGAGTTTGAACTCTGGATCGCGGAGAGGCAGTGCGTCAGATCGAATCGCACCCACGAGTCGGACGGCACCGAGAACCGGCCCGTCCCGAGCGTGAGGGGGGAGACGTTGCCCTTGATCCCGTTAGCCGGATCATGGAAACGATGGAGCATGCCAATTGACGCGCCAGCCGGGACCGCGAAGTTACGATCCACGGACTGCTGCGCCGACCGAGTAGACGTAATCCCGGCCGGGACGGTGAACAGACCCAGCGTGATCCCGCCAGCCGGGGCCGCGCCCTGCGTCACGTAGACGAGCCCGTCCCGGTCCATCACGACACGGTCCTGCCTCGACCCCGTAGCCGGCGCAGGGATCGTGTTCACCGTCTGCGCCTCAACCGCGTACTCAAGCGCCAGCCCCGCCGCAGTCTTCAACACAACAGACCCAGCAGACACCGAATACGCCATAGACGACGTACCCGACACCTTCACACCACCAGTCGGCTTAATCCCGCTAGTGTGCCAGTTCGCGCCCACAATCCGCTGCAACTCAGCCGGAGACGTGCCCCGCAAAACATCGACAGTCTCCGGCGCAGGCTGATCACCAACCTTAACAGGGGCCTTCGGCCAAGGGTGCACCATCGCGTACTCCAATCACAAATAGGTATCGCGGTGACGGACAGACGCCCAGCCAGAACCGCCATTCAAAAACTCAAACCGCACAGACTCCAACGACCCCGGAGCAACAACACCCCAAGCCCGCTCGCCCAGCAAATGCGACTGATCCACGCCACCCACAGTGACCGAACCCGCCATATCAACAGTCACCGGAACATCCTGGAACGTCGGCCACGGATAGGTGACGCGCCGATCCCCCACCGCTACAGCGAACCCAGGCGAATCAGCCCACACCGTAAACACAGGCGCAGAAGACGCATTACCGTCATTCCACACCTGCTCGTCCGTGTCCACCGCAGAACCAAACGAGATGACGCCACCATGCGAGAACGGCACGAACTCGAAACCAACACCCGCACCCACAGGCTGCAACGACGACTCACGCCACGGGGAATACAGGTAAGGCATCGGAGCATGGAGCGGGACCTGAACAGTCAGGAAGCCGCTATCGAGGTAGACAGTCGGCTTAACCTCCCCGTCCAGCCTCACCTCGGCCACGAGCGATTCGCCGTCCTGCTCAACCTCCAACGTGCCGTAGCCGCCCTCAGCGAAAAGGCCCGAAACGCCCCGCTCAAGTGCCCACAGCTCCGCACGGCTGTCCCGCTCCATCACCAGATCGACCGTGAGCGTCCGCCCCGCGCGCAGCGAGGGCGTGGAGAACGACCCGTGGGAGAGCCGCTCCACGTCCTCACTCCGCACCCCGACGCCACCGGCCCAGCCGGTCAGGCCGGTCAGGATGTCCCGACCGGCCTGACCGTCGTGGTCATACGAGCCGCTAAGCCTCGCCCCCGAGGAGTCAGTGATAACCACACTGATCACGCGCTCATCACCTCCCGTGCGGCATGAACCATCGACTCGAACTCCCTGCGCGTACGCCGCTCGATCTGATCGTCAAGATCAAGCTGCTGCGGGGAGTAATGGAAGTGCTGACCGCCGCCGCCATCGCTAGCAATCCGCGTCAGCGCCTCAGACTCGCGCGGCGGCAGAACCTTCTCCGGACGGCGCGTCTTGTTCGCAATCACCGACAGACCGGGCGGAATCTCCCCGCCCTGGTCATACAGCGAAGGCATGATCCCGCCATCCTTGAACGCGACATGCACGTGATTGAAATGCCCGCGATACGTCGACCCGGAAGTTTGCGCCTGAGCACCCCAACGCCGCCACTGCCTATTCCCTGCGGGGGAATACAGCAACTCAGTCGGCTTATAAGGATGCATAGCGTTGAAGAACGCCATCATCCGACGCTTACCATCCGCAGTCATCGGAGCGGCATAGTCATGCGCACGCCCAAGAGCGTGATACGACACCGACCCCGTACGGCGAGTCCGCGCACCGGGCCGATACCCGGACGTGAACGACAACCCATTAGCCGCCGCGAGCTGACCCGCCAACCGGAGCGAACCACCAGCACGCCCAGCAACAGCCGGAGCAGGCCCCGCATCCGTAGACACCGGAGCGAGCTGCCCCTTAAGCCAGTCGCCGAGCATCGTCCCCGCATTGGTCGTGACCTTCTTCCCGACCTCCGCGAACAGGCCATCGCCCGGGATCAGCTCCGCGACCTTGCCGGCAAGATTCGTCAACACCCCGAACGGGTCCGTGACCGCCTCAGCAATCGTGGACGCCTGATCCGTGAGCCAATCCCACGCATCGCCGCCGATGCCCTTGAGCGCACCCCACACGCCGCCGTCCTTGAACGCCTCACCGCGACGAGCCTTCCGGTTCATCTCGGCAACCGCAGCAGGGCCACCCACCGCACGCGTCCACTCAGGCCGCATAATCGCCTCACCACCGGACAGGTCGAGACGACCGCCAGTCGGCGAATAGAACTGGTGCACGTCCCTGCCGGGCGTATACCCCGGCATGACGCCACCCGACGCGAACTTCACATACCGGGCGGGGAGGCGCCACTTGTCCGGCAAGGACAGTTTGTCCGCAACACCGTTGAACGTCTCGCGGAGAGTCGCCATGTAGACGTCCTCGATCACGAACCGGATCGGCGTCTTCGCGGCCTCCTTGATGCCGTCCCACGCCTTCTTAATGCCTTCCCGCATCGTGTCGAAGGCGTCCTTGATGTTGCCGGTAATCTCATCGATCTTAGGCTTGATCGTGTTCGACAGCCAGTCCGCGACCGGCTTGATCGCCTTGTCCTTCACGAAGTCCCAGGCGCGCTTGATCGCGTCCTTCATCGTGTTGAACCCGTCCTTGAGACGGTCGATCACATTCTTCACCGCAGGCCACGCCGTGTCACGGAACCAGCCCACGACCGCATTGATCGCGTTCTTAACCTGATCCCAAATCCACTTGACGCTGATCTTGAAGCCCTCGAAGGCGAGCTTGAGCCAGCCAATGACCTTGTTGACCAGCGGCCATGCAGTGTTCTGGAACCACTGAACAACGGCGTCGATTGCGCCCTTGATCGCATTCCACACCGGCAAGATCACGCTGTTATACAGCCACTTGAACCCGGCCGCGTACCAGTCGATGACCTTCTTCACGACAGGCCAGGCAGTGTTCACCAGCCACTGCACGACCGCATTGATCGCGGCCTTGATCGCGTTCCAGACAGGGATAATCACGGACTGGTACAGCCATCGAGCAGCCCCAGCAATCGCATCCCACGCGGACTTGATCAGAGGCCACGCCGTATTAACGATCCACCCAACAACCGCACCGATCGCAGCCTTGATCCCGTTCCACGCCGGGGTAATCACGTTCCGCCACAGCCACAAAGCAACCGGTGCAATGACGTTCTGGAAGTAGAACTTCATCAAGTCGATGTAAATCAGCACCGCCGTGACCACGACCGCGATCGCGAGCTTGATACCATTCCAGGCAGGCAGGATCACCGACTGGTAAAGCCACAGCGCTGCCGCACCAATCGCATTCCACGCCGTCTGAATCGCAGGCCACAGCGTGCCGGTGATCCAATCCCCAACGACCTGGATAGCCGTCTTGATCCCATTCCAGGCCGGGAGGATCGCCGAGTTGTACAGCCACAGCGCACCCGCCGCGATACCATCCCACGCAGACTTCAATAGCGGAACAGCCGTCGTCATAAACCAGTCCACGACAGCCAACGCCGCGTTCTTGATCGCAGTCCACGCGGCCTCGAAGATCGCCTTGCCCGTCTCCGTCTGCGTGAAGAACCAGACCAGACCGGCGACCAGCAGAGTGATGCCCGTGATGATCAGACCGATCGGGCCGGTCGCGAACCGAATCGCCGCACCAAGGAGGCGCGTCGCTACAGCCGCAGCCTTCGACGCCGCCGCGCCGATCTTCGTCGCGATCGTTCGCGCCCGTTCCGCGATCGTGGCCCGCTGAGTCGCTACCGTGTTCGTGTTCGTTGCCGCAGTCTGGCGAATCTCCGCCATCGTCGCCCTGTTCCGGGCAACAGCAGCCGCGAACGACGTGACGTTACGGGCGATCTGTACCGGCAGCGTCGCAAGGTCGGCGGCGCGCTGCGCCGTCACAGCGGCAGTCAGGCCCTGCGTTGCCAGCTTGTACGCCGCGAACCCCGCCACGATGTAAGGCAGGAGCTTCACAACCGTGTCGGCGTGATCCGCGAGGAACTGCATTGCTGAGCCGAGCCCCTGAAGGGCGATCGACAGCACCCCCGGAGCCGCCGACCCCACCGACGCAAGCCCCGTGCCGATGCCCGACAGGGACCCCGCCGCGCCAGACAGGTCGACAGCCCCCAGCGAGTCCATGAACCCGGAGAACGACGAGAAGTCAAGCTCCCGGATCGAGTCCCACAATTGCCGGACCATATACCCGGCCCGCTCCATGAACCCCGGGAAGCCCGACGAAGTCACCTCACCATCGTTATACCGCCATGCGGCACCGAACGCGGTGATCCCATACTTCAGTTCGCCGAACACAGTCCGGCCAATCTCGCCAACACGAGTAAGGAACCCGATGATGACCTGCGGGTCAATCTTCTCAATCCACGACACGATCCCCGCGAAGAACCCCTCAACACCAGCAGTCGCCGCAGGAGTAAACCCAGCAAACAGGTGATCCAGAATCGGGCCAAGCTTCGCCGTTACAGCCTGCACCACGGACTGAATACCCGTGGCCCCGGCCTTCACCATCGGCATGAACCGGGTGACGACATCCGCGCCCAGCTTCGAGAAGCTCGTGAGCATGTTCGCGATCGAGCCACGAGTCGTATCACCCATCGCCGTAGCGACACCACCAGAAGCGTCCCGCGCCGCCTTCTCGAACGTCTCGAAATCGATCTTGCCCTCAGAAGCCATCTTCTTGACTTCTTCCTGGGAAACGCCCAGGGTGTCGGAAAGCGACTGCCAGATCGGGATGCCGCGCTGAGCGATCATGTTGATATCGCCCGTATACGCGGTACCAACAGCGGCGACAGTGTTGAAGATCGAGCCGATCTCCTCCATCGGAGCCTTCGCGCCAGCAGCCACGTTCGCCACGGTCTTCATCGTCTGCTCAAGCTGCTCACCCGGCTGGATGCCCGCAGCGACAGCGCCAGCGGCGGACGTAGCGGCAGCGTCAAGACCAAACGCGGTCCCCTCGACCGACGCGAGGGCGTTGCCCATGATCGTGTCGACCGTCTCGGTGTCATGTCCGAGGCCCCGCATCATGGCCTGGGCGTCCTCGATGCCGAGGGCACGGTTGATGCCGCCCTTCAGGGTCAGGCCAGCGATCGCGCCCGTGACCACGCCGCCGACCTTCAGCCCCGTCTTCAGTGTCGACGTAATCGCCGACCCGAGCTTCGAGCCAATCGACCGGCCCGCACGGTCCGTCTCACCCATGACCGACGCGCCCGCGAGCTGCGAGCCAATGTTGCCCTTGATTCCCGTGATCGTCGGGACAAGGCCGATAGCAGCCGTCGCAATCGTTGGGTTACCAAGAGCCATCGGGCACCTCCATAAACATTAGGGCTCGATAAAGCCGCAGGTCACTGCGCTCTTTGCGCGTCAATCAGTTTCTGTCGGCGCATAAACTCCTGCGCCTTCGCGTCGGCCTTCGACGCCTTCGCCTGCTCATCCCCAACAAACGGGGGCGGCTCCTGCACAGGCGGCGGGTTCTCCCCCTTCGACCCGTCCTCGGTCTGCCGCCACTCCAGCCGCTCCACACGATTCAGGACGACCATCTGGGCCTGGTACTCGTCGGACCACGCCTTCGGGCCGCCCGTCGCCTGCCACACGCGCGCCCCCGCAGGGAGCTGCGTTGCGAGGACTGCGGCGCGGCGGAGGGTGAGCCCGCCACGCCACAGATCAGCAAGGTCGACCCCGTACTCGGAAGCGAGATCGGCCTCTAGCTCCTCCGGGTACTCGGTAAGGACCCAGAGGAGGCCGGTCAGTTTCCCTGACCAGTCGCCTCCATCAGCTCCTGGAACAGCTCAGACATCGCCTCGGGAGAAATCTTCTTCGACTCCTCGTCCCGGGCAAGCTCCTTCAGCTTCGTGTGATCAGCCCGGTCGAGAAGAACGGACAGCATCGCGGGGAGCATCCCGGACGCCGCCATTTCCATGAACTCGTAGTCCTCGTTCATCCGCTCCTGATACTGCTGGACGTGGACGGTGAACGTCTCGCCACGAACCTCGACAACACGGTCGCCCTCCGCAGCCTCGGCCTGAAGCGCCTTCACCTTCGCGCTCGTAGCCTTCTTCTTATCGGCAGGGTTCTTCGCGCCAGCCTCGCGAGCCTTCTCGGCAGTGCTCTTAGTGGTCTCAGACATAACGGTCTCCTAGTGACGGTCGGTATTGCAGAAGAATGTGACGGTCGAGTGCTTCAAAAAGAGGTGCTGGGCGCGGACCGTCACCTACGCGCCCAGCACCGGCATAGAAAAGAGGCCCCACCAACAGGTGAAGCCTCGATACGGCGGACGACAGATCAGCCGCCCGCGACCTCCGCCACCATCGCGGGATCGTTCGTGAGGATGTCGTAACCGCCGTAAACGGTCACGGTCTGCTCGTACATCGTGATCTCCGAGTTCGACGCGACCTCCTCGGGCCGCTCACCGGTCTCGCCAGACGGGATCAGGTAGCGGTACCAGATATCGCCGTCCCACTTGTCAACGATCCACGAACGGCGGTCGTTGCTCTTCTTCGCCCCCGAGACACGCAGCCGGGACACGCCACCAGTGGTGGTGTGCTCCTTGATATCGTGGATCAGACCGAAGGTGAGAAGAGTCGTCTCAAGCGCGGTGAACGTGAACGTGTCCTCGCTCGTGGTGACCTTCTTCCGCACGACACGACCGCCCTGGTGGCCGTTGAAGGTCTCAACGTTGTCGTTGTGCGCGAAGTTCAGGCCATCCTCAGACAGCCAGCCCACGTTCTCGTGATTCTCGGGGACAACGATGTCGTTATCCGCAGGCATCACCGCGCCGTGGTCACCGATCCACACGGAATCAAGCTCACCACCGTAGATGCGGGCATTGTCGGGGTTCAGCCACGTCGCCTCCGTGGCAGTAGTAATCGGAACGCTCACTTAGAGGCCTCCTTGCCAGCGGGAGTGGGAGCCAGCTTAACGGCGTCCTTCTCCTGAATCTTGATAGCGCCACGACCCGAGAGCACCCGAGCGAGCTTCGCGTCGAGAACCACCGAATCACCCGCCTTATGCTCCTTGCCGTCAATCTGCCCGTTATGGGAGACGACCGCCTTAACCTTAATATCAGCCACTGCTAGGCCTTCCTGTATGTGCCCCGCAAATGCACCTCATGGGTGAGGACGTAGCGGGGAGTTGTGCTATCTGGATCGGGGGAGTCGGCGGGCGCGGCGATTTCCTCGACGCGATGCACCTTCACTCCCGAGAGGGTTGTGCCGCGCAGCGCGAGAAGCGCCGCCCGGACCTGTTGGGCATCGTCCTGGGCGTCGGCCTTCTTCTCGGCCCAGCACTCGACAGTCAGGCGGGCAACATCCGTCACGCTGTTCGCCATGAACCCGCCAGTGCGAATCGTTCTAACGAAACGGGCCGGACGATCCTTAGGAACAGTGGTAACGATGCGTGGAATGTCCGTCGCCTCGCCCAGATAGGAGTTGATCAGCGCCTGCGCATTCGCAAACATCGCTCACCCCCTCAACTGGTCACGGACCCGCATCAGGGTGTGATTCCGAGCGTTGTCACGCGCAGCCTCCGGAGTCTCAGCCGTCACCCGGCCAAGCGCACGAGTCCGCCCAACCTCGACCGTCGACTCATACCCGCGCCCAGCAGCGCGGGCCGCCTGCCCAGTCCGCCGAGCAAGCTCGTCCTGAACGCCCTTCGACTTCAGCAGCTTGTCAATCTCGCGAGAGTTCAGCTTCACGTCAGCACGTCGCGCCATCAGCCGGCCACCTTCTTCACGTTGATCTGCACGCACCCGACGTTCAGGCCGGGGCGACGCCCCCTGCCGAGCACGCCGCGACGCCTCGCCGGATTCGATCGCTCATCAAAAATCGCGACCTCACCCACGACACCCCAGCGCCCCGCATAGCCGGGGACCTCAATCTCGTCGTGAGCGCCGACGCGAGCAGACTCGGGAGCGAGGATCGTCAAGCCGGTCACAACCATGGACCGGTTCGTGTCAGACGGCTCCTCAGAGGTGGACGGGTAAATCGAGTCCACGTCGAGCACGTACGGCTCGCCGGGAATCTCGATGTCGTCGCCCATCTCGTCCTGGCCACTCGTGGCGGCGGGGTGGACCGTCACGGTCAACGCCATGTGTCCACCGTCCCCGCCACCTGGGTGCCCACACTCGAGATTCCCAACACCCTGCGATGATGAGTAGAGAGGAATACCTGCCCCGGGGCGTCCCCGCCGTACGTGATCGACCCCGACGACGGACCATTTGACTCCTGCACCGTGCGGACCCCACCAGGATTCGCCAGCTTCCCCAGAGCCAGATCGATCTGCACATCCCGGGGAGCGTCCTCGTCGACCCCGCCCGTGAGAATCCGCTGGACGAGAACCCCGACCGGGACCTCAGCAAGAATTGCCCGCCGAGCACGCCCCAGCCAGTAGACCAGCGCCTCCTCCTCGACCCCCCCGGAAACCCCTTCAAGGTCAGCGGCGCGCAGTTCGTCAGGCACAGCCCATTCGATGCTGTCAGGCATTGCGGCCTCCTTACTTGACGGAGGTGCTCTTACCTCGCGCGCGGGGAGCCTTGGCGGGCTCATCGGCGGCGGCGAACACCTCGGGGCGGACGCCGGTCGCGTCCGCCTCCGAGATGTCCTCGCCCACTAGACGCACCCGCCCATCGATCAGCACGTTCTCGATGAGCTTCGGCATCAGATCACCTTCAGAGACGCGGAAAGGTTCGCGTTCTTCAGGATCGGCAGGAACGTCGAATCGGCATCGACCACGGTCTTGCCCGCAGTGCCCTCGGTGTCCCACACGGCAGCGACAGCGCCGGGAAGCTGACCACCAATACCGGCGAACTCCGGCTTGAAGCTCGACTCGGTAAGGCCCCAGATCGTCGCGCCGAGCTCGGAGGTGCCGCCGTTCACGTAGTCCGGGACCAGAATCAGGCGGTCCTCGGGGAGGAGCCGCGTCTTGCCGTTGTCCAGCGACCCGTTGTAGCGGACCAGCTGCGGCAGATCAGAGGCCAGGAGAACCTGATTAACCTGCTCGAGAGTCGCCGGACGGGTAACGTCGTTGACCTTCGACGCGAACTGCGCATGGCGAAGGAACGCGTTGATCGCCTTCGTGGACGCGAGAGCGTACGACGGGCGAGTGCCGCCGGACTTCTCCTCGAAGATGTCGACGAAGTCTCCGAGCTGCCCGAGGACATCGGAGCCGGACGCCGAGGCGAGCTGCGCCAGTGCGGCGGTCAGCTCGGCGTCACGGCCGAAGTCCTCGTCAAGACCGAAGTTCTTCTGGTCGATGGTGGCCTTGCCGGTCGCGAGAACGTTAGCGCGCTGGCGGCGGGCCGCGTTAAAGATCGCCTGAGCAGCCCTATCCGAGGCGCGACGGATCAGGTTCGCATACCCCTCGCCGCCTGCAAGGCGGGACATCAGCGCGTCGGACTCCGACACGGGGACGCGGCGGGAGAACGCGACCAGATCAATCGTGCGACGGGCCTGCTTGGGCAGGTCATCGATCGACGGCTGGGCGTCCCAATCGCGAGCCTCGGCCTCGGGAGTCACGCCAGCATCGCCGACGGTAAAACGCACCGCGATGTTGTCCACAGTCTCATCGGGGAGGATCTGCGAGAGCACATCCTGCTCGGTGTAAGACTCGATACGGCCACGGACAAAGCCAGTGACCTCGGCAGGGTTCAGGTACTTAGTGTTAAGCGCCATTCTCAGGCCTCCTCAACGATAATGTGGGTCAGCGCGGCAGCAGGTGCGGCGGTGAGCACGGCCTTGGCGGCGGCGGACAGGTAGGGGCGGCGAACGTGCGCCTGCCGCAGAACAGCGACGTTCAGCTTCCCGGACGCGTCGGAAACGCGGTCAGAGACGGTGAAGCCAACCTGGTCGGTCGCACCAACCTCAGGCGCGGCGTCATCCTTGGTGTAGACAGTCGCGACACCAGCAGCGGTGATAACGACCGGCGACAGCGCAGGGACAGCGCCATCATTCACGTCGGCAGTAGCCTTGAAAGTAGTAGCAGTATCGAAGCCGAGCAGCGACGCGAGCGCGCGACGGCTGGAAGTGCCCCGCAGGGCCTCATCCTTAATAGCCATGACTGGCCTTTCTGTTCAAGTAAAAAAGGGGATGTTACGGGCGGAAGTTCTTCGCGGATTCACGCCCAGCCTCAACAGACCCGCCCGAAACGCCACGCGTCCCGTGCAGAGAGAGGCCGTCGTCAGCCTTAGACAGATTCGCCAGAATCCGATCCGCAGCCTTGTTCATCTCGTCCTCGGAGTCGCCCGTGACGAAATCAGCCCACTCGCTGGGCACGTTCTTCGAAGCGAGAACCGACGCGCGCAGCTCACCCACACGCTTCGCATCCTCGTAAGCCTTAGTCGCCGCCTCAAGCTCCGCGATACGCTCCTGCGCACGCTCAAGCTCGGACTTCTCGGCGTCGTCAATCTCCTTCAACCGCGCCGCCAACTCGTCAGCACGCTTCTTCTCCTGCGCCGCACGCAGACGCTCAGACTTCAGCGCCTTAATGCCGTTCTCGCCCAGCGGCTCATCCTCGCCGTCATCCTCGGCAGGCTTGGACTCTTCCGCAGGCTTGCTGGCCTTCTGCTCGCCGCCACCATCGCCACTCGACGGCTCCTCAGCGAACATCAGCGCGCCAACACGGTTCAGGGAATCAATACGGGTGTCACCCATCGCGGGGTTCCTTTCTCTCGCCCACATCGCGCGGGCATAGTGGACAACCCCGCCACTCGGCAAGGTTGTGAAGATCAGTCGTTCAGCGCGCGCCGTACTCTTCGCGGATGCGCTTCAACGTGAGTTGCTGAATCGTCGGCAACTCCTGACGGCGCAACGAGCCGCGCATACGCTTTTTCGCGTGGAAAGTGTGCCGCGTGTCCTTCACACGAGCCCAAAGCTCATCATCGATGCGACGCTGTTCCTTATGCGCCCACTCGTCAGCCTCGAGCCACTGCCGCTCGTAGTCGTCCCACAGGTCATACAAATCATCGGGGACTCCCCCGTCGCGGCCCTCGATCATCACTAGCGGCTCGCACCGGCAATGCCCGTGGTACGAGGAGTCCGGCCATTCGCCGTCCCAGTGAGTGACCGCCGACTGGAGGCGGCACCACGCGCACGCGTCCACGCCAGGGACGCGCCGCCCCATCGCCCCGTCAATCTCGCCGACACCCGCCTGCACAGTCTCGCGACCAACGTTCGAGATAAGCCGCGTAGTACCCTGCGCCAAGCGGGGAAGTACCTGCTCCACGGCGTAGGGGAAGACGATGTCGGTCAGCGCCCACTTCACAACAGGCGTCACTACCGCAGCAGTGATCGTCGCAGCCGCAGGACGATACAGGACAGGAGACAGGCCAGCAGACCTCTGCACACCCGCCAAATAGTCGAGCGCCGAATCCTGCGACGCCTGCGCATACCCCGACAACATCACCGGGGCCGCAGTCGCCACATACTCGAACACGTCCGGCCCATCCGGCGCGGCCTCCATCAACAGGGTCGTCACATGAGTGGTCGCGTCCGCGATATCCGACGAATCACGCCGCCACGCCGTAAACGCATCCCAACTCACAACTGCTCCCCCGCCTCCCGACGCGCCACCAGGCCAGCCGACAGCGGGTTAGACCGCGCAGCGAGAGCCTGCTCAGCCATCGCCTGCTGACTCTTCCGCCGCTCAGCCGCCTGCCACGCCTCCGCAAGCCGCAAAGCAGTCGGCCTCGAGAACCCAGCCGCCTCGTACGTGATCGACTCACCAGGAGTGACCGCACCAGCAGTCACCAGCGACGCCAGGGCCATACGCGAGCTGTAGCGCGTCGTCTGCCCCGGGTCGTGGAAGTCAGCCTCGAGCGACGCCACATCATCCGGCACCGAAACCGCGCCGTTCTCCAGAAGCCACACATCATGAAGAACGTCCAGGATCGGCTCGCGAATATCGCGGCCCGTCTCCTCGGCGAGATCGTTCAACTCGCCATCAGCGCGGTCGATAGCGTCCGCACTCGACGGGTTGTCGTGGATCACGCCCAGCTTGTCCGGCGACAGGTGCGACTCGGCTGCGTACAGCATCGCCGTGGACCGCAACGAATCCAGATGTGGCTGCTGCGACCCGACCTGCACCTGACCGATCTTCGTCTCGGGCACCTCACTCGAGGGCATCGGCGCGCCGTCCTCGTCGCGATGAACATCGACCGCGAAGAACTTCGCCATACCGGACGCGAACTGCGCCGCCAGCTCCGGCGACATGTTCGTGCCGTAGAGTTGCGGGTAACCGTAAATCTCGCCGTTCATCTCAGCACGAAGGAACGACCTCGCCGCCGAACGCGTCAACGACAACATCGGGCGAGTGATCCGCGACTGACCCCAAGGCTTGTCAAGCTGCGGCAAGAACGTCAACGGGCGCAGAGACACGCGCCCCGGCAGGCCCGTACGGAACCGCTGCACCTCCCAGTCAGCACCAAACGTCCGCCGCGTCAACTGGACCGCCACGCCCGGGTAGAACAGCAGGGCGCGCTTGACACCGAAGTGCTCCCACTCCTGCACCGCGATCCCACACCGCAACTGCCCCGGACGCTCATCGTCCCAGATGCCCGTCGCGTCCCTCGCCGAGAACGCCTGCACCTTAGTCATGCCACCCGACCGGACCGTCGCAATAAACGCAGGACCATAGATCAGCATCGACTGCACAGCCATTTTGAACTGCGAAAAGAACCGAGTCCGGCGCAGCGCCGCATCCAAATCCGTGAACCGATCCACAGACCCAGGCCGCACAAACCCATCAAGCTGAACCCTGCGCGCCAACGTATCAACAGCCGTCGCATTCCAGCCCAACACCGAAGCGTACTGCTCAAACTCCGCAGGGATCGCGACATTCATGTTCACGAACTCTTGCTCAGCGTTGTAGTACACGAAACGGTCACGGTTACGCGCAGCCACACGCCGAACCTGCTCGCACATCACCGCAACATCCGCATTCTCAGCATCACTAAGACCACGAATCTGCGGAATGTTCAGAACCCGCTCCGGCACATGCGACACATCAACAGAAGGGCCACCACCAATACCAAGGCTCACCGGATAGCCACCCCCCTCTGCTCTGCCATCATGCGCCGCCTACGCGACCCCGCACCAGCAGACACCGCATCAAGCCGTGCCTTCCACGCCATAACCGCCGCATACGCCGCATCCACCTTATCCGGCGAATCCGGGTACGCCTTATACAGCAAATACCCCGAACGAGCCTTACGGCGACGCGCATTCAGCATGTGACGCACCAACACCGACGACCCATCCAACGAACAATCCCCATTAACAACCGCATCATGCAACTCCTCCACAAGACGCGGCACACTCGCATCCTTACCCTTCGGCCAATACGACATCGGGGCATCGCGGCGAGCCTTCACCTTCAAATGCTTCGCATACTTCGACTCCCACTCCGAAACCTGCGAAGTCCAACCATTCGGGTCAGCATAAAACCCCACCACCGTGTACTCATCGAACACCTCACGCACCCGATTCGACACCTCAGCAACCGGGACCGTCCACGCCGCAGCATTTCGGGGTTGCTCCCACACATCCAGCACAAACAGATGCCCATCCGAGACGCGGCACCCGATCAGTGCCGTAGCATCCGCAACACCGCGAGCGCGACCCCGAGAGCCATCGAAGCCGACCACGATCGGCTCATCAGGACGGACAACCTTCTCAACATCCACGACAGCCATCAGCTCAGGGCGCGACAACCACGAATCCGACGCGTGCGTCACCTGGTTCAGGAAGTCCGAGCGGGCAACCTGCGTGTCTTTCGTCAGGTCCCAGAACGACTGGATGCGCGCCTCGAGGTCGGCGTGTCCGGGCGGGCAAGCGGGCTCGTGAATCACGCACCCGTCAGGATGCCCGGAAGCATCCCCGTACGCGACCCGCAGCCCCAGCGTCAAAGACTCCCGCTCCGCCACATCCGTAGCCCCCGGAGCCTCCCGATGGTCGTAGTACAGACCATCCGCGACAGCCTTACCCTCCTGGATCGACGCCCAGAAGTTAGCCGAGTTCTCAGCAACCGAACCCTCGCCCGGAATGAACGCGTTCGGCGTCTCCAAATACGAGCCGTTCCGCTTCGTAGAGTTCGAGTCAATCACCTGATGGAGCTTCCGCCCACCGTTCGACTGCACCCACTCCTCAGTCTGATCACAGACCGTGAAGTCGGCGCGCGCCCCCTTCAGCGTCCGCGCACCCGACGTGATCCGCTCCATCCGCCCGGACGGCAGATTCACACGATCACTCTGCAACTCAATCCCGCGATAGTTGTCGAGGACAGGCCCCTCCATCATCTCCAAGAGAGCGGAGAACGTGTAATCCGCCTGATCCTCGGACGTTGCCGCGACCTGAATCAGCGGCGTGCGGTCGAGAGCCCACGGGCGCCCCACAGGCTGGCCCTGAGCGTCCCAGCCATCCGGCACGACAGGCCCGAGCCCCTCGACAGCCATCAGCGCCGCAGCGAACGGCGACTTGCCCCAGCCTCGAGGGCGCGACAGGACACCGCGCCGGTACTTCCGGCGACCCGTCACCGGATCGAGCCTGTAGAAGTTCAGCACGAAGTCTTCCTGCTCCGGGTAGAGCACGAACGGTGACGTATCCACACCCGAATCCGGACGCACCAAGTTCTCAGTGATCCAATCGATGACCTGCCAACCCAGAGTCGGGTACTCATCATCCCCCAAGGGGTCCCACGGCATCCGCAGTCACCCCCGACCAATCACTCCCCAGACGCCGCCGCGCCCGGCTTAATCACCCGAATATTCCCCCGACGCTCACGCGCCGACGCGCCAGTCACAGGCCGCTTCGAATCCGCAGCATCCGCATCCGCGAACTGCATCCGCAGACGAGCCCGATCCTCCGGCGTGCTACCAAACTTCGCCACACGCAACCGCAACTCCGCCGCGTGCTTCATCTCGCCCCGACCCCACACCGCCGCATGCAACAACGCCGTATCGAGCAAGAACGCCCAGTCCGTCGAGCCAAAGTGCTCAGCCTGCGGCGAATCACGCCACATCGCCCACCACTCACGAGTGATCGCAGGCCACGCATACTCCTGCGTCGTCAACTCCCCATCAACCTCAACCTGAACCGAAAACGCAGGAAGGTCCGGCTGCTCTGCCTCCTCGAACCGCAAAAGCGTCGAAGCAACATCATCAGCATTCCGCCTCGCCCGCTTAGCAGGGTCCTTCGGCGCTGGTCCACGACCCGCCATAAAGGCACCTCCGATCATCTAAGAGCATTCACGCAGGCCCCCGGGGGTCATTCCGCCGAATCCCCCAGACCCGTACGGCTCCGTAGCGCCTAGCGACCCCGCCGCGCGCCAGAGGGGGGAGGGGAGGGCATCATGCCCCCTGACCTGCGCGTTTATTTCAGGCCGGGGTGTGGTTCGGTCTTGCGCTTCCATCGGTGTTGTCCCCGGCGTGCTTCTTCTTGTGTTTTGTCGTTGTGGCAGTTGTGGCATAGTCCTTGACCGTTGTTTGGGTCGAGTTCGTTGCCGCCTTCTCGCACGTTCTTAATGTGGTCTGCTTCGGTTGCTATGTGGGTGCATCGCGGGCCTTGGCGTTTGCAGGTTGGGTCGCGTGTGAGAATTGTGTTTCGCCACTTGGTTTCTTGGGCTCTGGTGGCGGTGCGTTGGGTTGGGTATTGCGCCCAGTTCATGTGCGTCGTATCCTCTGTGCATGGGGTACAGGGAATGGCGTGAGCGGCAGAACGCTCGGATCGATGCGATGACTGCGCGTGCTGATGAGCGTGTGGCGCGTGCTGTTGAGCTTGAGTCTGAGCAGCGGGCGAGTATGGCTGCTGCTCGTGAGGCGCGCGCTGCGGATGCGGCGGGTGCCCAGCAGTTGTGGGCTGAGGGTCGCGCTCGCGTGTTGGGCGAAGATCATCAGTCGTTGATAGCGCGTGCTGCTGCTGTGGGGATGGGTGGTCCATCGCCTGTGCGTCCGCGTAGGGGTGGGGTGCTGGGGGCGTTGGGGGAGCTTGCTGTGATGGATGGGGCGGGGGTGCATGGTGAGCCCCGGGACCCGTATCGGGAGTGGCGGGACCGGATTGTGGTGGAGGAGATGTGCGCGGCGAAGGTGGCGCGTGGTGAGGCGTTGTCCGTGTTGGACAGGGCTTCGTTGAGGGCGGCGCGGTTGTCGTCGCGTTGACGGTGTGGCCCCCTCGCCGTTGAGGGGGTGGCCTGTTCAGGCGGGGGTGCCGTAGTTGTTGTGGGGGCGGGTCCGCGCGGGGCGAGGGTTGCCGTTCGCGTCGGGGGGTCCATCGGTGCTGATGGGGTCGACCCCTGTGGGGGCGGCGGTGATGTCGCGCCCGAGGGAGGAGCCGTGCGCGAGTGCGCCTGTGAGGAAGAGCAGGATGGCGGATGCGAGCCACTGCCACCATGTGCCGATGGGGGACCAGATGGCGGCGACGGTGGATGCTGCGGCGAGGATGAAGAGTGTGTTGCCGATGTGGCGCATGGTGTCTCCTGGGTGGCGTTGACTTCGGACCGCTGCGTGTCTACTCTGTAGGCATCTACTCAGGAGGGCCTGATGGCTGAGAAGACTGTTGCAGTGTCCGAGGGTGTGCCGGTCGAGGTGCGCGATGCGGTGTCCACGATTCTGACGTGGGCCGTGAATGTTGCGATTGACCGGCTGGAAAAGCGTTGAGCCCGCTGGATCGGTTGCGGTTGTGGCGCGACCTTGATGGAGAGCGGGATGATCTGATCCGTGCGGCGCGTGAGGGTGGCGCGCCTGTTGCGGTGATAATGGAGGCGACGGGGTTGAAGCGTGCGATGGTGTCACGGATTCTGAACCGCGACTCCCGCGACTAGAGCTTCCGGAGCGTACTGCTCCAGGATGTCTATGGCCCACTCGACCTTGTCCTCGACGCGCTGACCCTTTGGTTGGCGGTCGGACCACAGTTCTAGGTTCTCGGGGCGGTTGTCGAGGCGGTCGCCGTTGATGTGGTGGACATTCTCGCCAGCGAGTAATGCCCTGCCGAGTGTCGCCGCCATGACGGCGCGGTGCTCTAGTTCCCAGTAGCCGTCGTCTTGCTTGACGGTCATGTATCCGTTGCCGCTGAGCTTTCGCGTGCCAGGAGGCTGGACAAGGTTGCGCGCAGGGCGGGTGTCCCAGTCGGGCATGCCCTTGCGCTTACGGTTGTCGTGAAAATGGCACAGGCCGTTTGCCTTGTGGCCCCGTGCGCATCCTTCGACGCGGCAGGACTTGGGGCGGTCGATGAGCTGGATTGTGCCTGCATTGATTGCCTTCTGGTAATGCCATCCGCAGTAGCCGCGTGCGCGGTGCTTGCGGTCGCATCCATCGGTCGAGCAAATCTTCATTGCGTAGCCCTCTGTCGGAAGGATCGGTAAGGCCCCGCCACGCAGGTAGCTACTCCTGCTGCGGGGTCTCGACACCGACATGCCGAGCTGCTAGGGGCGCGCGCACACCCCACCCAGGATGTGCGCGCGCCTTATGGCCCCCGTAGCGTTCGTTGCTGCGGGGGCCTTTATCGACCCGTGCGCTCAACCCGTGTGGGGCGAGCAGGCGGACAGGGACGTTTTAGGCGGCGAGTCCTCGGCGCTCCATGGCCTTGCGGAACGCCTTGTCTACGGCGTCGGGGTCGAGGTAGGGGGCGACGGAGACGTATCGCTCCCCGTCCTCGTTGATGCCCTGTTCGCCAAGCCTGGCATGGATGGGGAGGCGCACGTCGAATGTGGCTACCTCGTAGTCCTCTCCGTCGAAGTCGATGACAACGCGGGCGGGGACGGTCTTGTGCGCGATGGCGTAGTCCATTCGTGGCCTCCTCTTACTTGACCCAGGGGTGCGGGCGGTGGACGCGTGTGCGGAGAAGGTCGTCGCCCTCGTCGTTGAGGACGGTTTCGCCTGCGTCGTCGCGGATGAACTGGTCGATGCTGATGTAGTCCTTGGTGTGCTCCACGAGGGTTTCCTGGGGCGTGTTTAGGGGGTCGATCCCGTACGCTTCGAGCGCCTCGGTGAGGGGCGTCTTGAACGCGGCCATGTGCATCTCCTTGTGAAGTGTGGTGCCTAGTGAGCCATGCAGGATTTGCACCCGCCCTGGACGCTTTTTGAGAGCGTTGCCTCTACTCGCTGGGCTAATGGCTCGGACAGCCCGTGCCTCCTCGTGAAAGGCGCGGACTGTGCCGGTGATGTACTTCCCGTGTGGGGTGTAGTGATCTGCCGGTCTTTCACGTGATGCGCGCTCACGTGTTGCGCTTATGTTCGCCTATCCCTGTAGCGGGAAGATGACCCTAGGCCGTCTTGTCGGCTGCATGTGAAAAGACCCCGCCAGTCACGGATGACGACGGGGAACAAAAACGCCGGGGCGCGAGATACTAGACTCGCTACGCCCGATACGGACGGACGATCCAGCGTTGGACTACGCTGGTTTTGACAGCGTAGCGTGGTATCCCCACGCTAACCGGCGTGGGGGACGGGCATCATTGTGGCTGATGCGTGCGCGTTCCACCTATCGAGTAGTTTGGTGGACATCTGCGGGGTGAGGATATTCCTTCCCTACCTATTAGAGAAAGTGTCACATGATGTCGGCTTCGATCATTGCGTCGAGGGAGACGTATCGTTCCCAGTCGTCGTATACGTCCTCGCCCGTGTTGGCGTATCCGTTGACGGGGGTGGAGTCGAAGTGTGCGCCGCGCGATGCGACCCAGTGCGCGGGGTACATTCTGGCGGGGATGTCTTCGTCGCACCTGACCTTTCGCATTCGGAGTGCCTGCCAGTCGAGCTTGTCTAGTTCGGGGAAGATGGTGGCGAGGTCTTTGCGGGATAGGTGGTAGTTGGTGGTGCGTGCCCACGCCCTGAGTTTGGCGCGTGCGTCTCGGCCTCGGAGTGCGGAGAGCATGACGGCTTCTCCTTGGGATAGCCCGTTCTCGTTGACGAGCGCGCCGAGCAAGCCCCGCAGTCGCCGCAGCTCGGCCCCGAACTCGTCCCGATCATCCCTGCCGAGGTATTGCAGGTGCGCGGCGACGTAGCGGACGAGTGGTACCCATGCGTTCGTGATAGGTGGAATGGACTTGTTCTCGGCTGCGAGGTGCCACGCCCATCTACGCGCGAACGCTACGGGATGCACCAAGCCGCCGTCGTCCCATGCGTCTGCGTTGGCTACTGCGGTGACGGTGATCGCGTCACTGTCCACGATGTAGGCTTCGGGGTTGATGCGGACGAGTAGCTGAACCTCGCGGAACAGTTCGTCGCATTCGATGAGTGTTCTCCCCCATGCGTCGAGCTGGTCACTACCAATCGTCACTCGGCCCCCTTCTCGATGGTTGCGGCGAACGGAATGCGCGAGCCTGCCGTGGCGGTTCCGACGACGCGCCAGGCCCGCTGACACTCGACGCACTCCCACGTCGTGCCAATTACGTCGTCGTGCTTCGGGTCTTCGCCGTCGCGGATCAGCTCGATGCGGTGTCCTCGGCGGCACTTCCCGAAGATCTCGGTGGGGATGCGGCTTACGGTGATGAGTGCAAGGGCGACGAGGCCGGTCGCGACGGGGAGGGTGGTCATTCCGAGCCAGAACTCGACGGTCATCGGTTTTCCTTCTTCCATGCTTGGCGGGCTTTCTTGGCTGCGGCACGGTGGTCTACTGCTACGTCGGCGCAGTCGGGCCCTGCGGGGGTGTGGCAGGCGCGGCACCAGGACTGTTGTGCTCGCTTGATCTGGTCAGGCATCTGGCCCCTTTGCGAGTAGTTCGAGCGCGCCTGCCCATCGTTCGGCCGACTTCTTGGTGTAGGCGTCGATAGTGGCGAGGTGTGGCGCGAGGTCTGGGGAGGCGAGAGGTGCGCCCTCCCGCCATCCCCCGGCGCGCATCAGCCCTTCGACTTCCTGCACGGTGAGGGTGACGTTGCCGCGCTGGTCGGGGGTGTATGTGAATGTGACGGTGATGCCGTGTTCGTCGGTGCGAGTCCAGGAGGTCACGCGATCCACCACCAGATGAGCGCTCCGGTTCCGGCGAACCAGATGCCGAGGATGATCTCTACGATGCCGAGGAATCGGGGCTTGTCGGTGATGCCGACGTTCCGTGCTTTGAGTGCGCCTTCGACGTTGAGATGGATGATGGCTCCGAGTCCGTAGAAAACCCAGAGCGTGGCGGCGGCGAACTGGATAGGGGTCATCGGGTCTCCTTGTCTTCGGGGCCTCGTGCAAGTAGTTCGAGTGCTTCGGCCCACCGTTCGGCGGATGCGGCGGTGAATGCGTCGAGGAGTTCGATGCCGAGCGCGTTGCCGTCCTTGTCGATGTCGAGAAGGGCGTTGTTGCCGAGGTCGCGGGTTTCGGTGACTTGTCCTTCGCGGACGCGGATGTAGGCGGCTTCCGCTTCGGGGTCGTGCGTGACCTTGAAGTAGCGGCTCATCGGGGGTCCTCCTGTAGGTACGTGTGGCTCCATGTGCCGCGTTTGCCGCAGTCGCATTCGAGCCATGCGACGCGGACGTGGCGGACGGGGAGCATGACGCTGTTGTCGTAGCGGTGGATTCCGAAACGGCATCGGAATCTCATCGGGTCTCCTTGATGCCGAGGTCGTTTTCGGTGATGTAGCCGTTGAGGGGGACTCGACGCTTGACGTCGGATCGGGGCGCGATTGTGACCACGAGGCGGTCGTAGTCGGGCGCTCCGGTATCAAGACAAATCCAGTAGCAGTCGCTGTCCATCTGTTCGATGTGGACGTTGACGTTGGAGAGGGTTACTTCGTCAAGCTGGTCTGTGCCCTTGACGTAACGGATTGCACCGTTGCTCATCGGCCCTCCGTGGCTCGGTAGGTGCGGGCGAGGTATTCCTCGGTGCAGATGATGGCTCTGTCGTAGTCGGGGCACATGTCTCGGCGGGATTCGCAGTAGGCGAGGAAGTTGAGTAGCGCCCCGATTTCGTGGTCCCGCTGCTGTCGTGCCTGCTTGGACTTCATCGGTTCTCCATCCTGTCGAGTGCTTGCTTCGTGCGTGCGATGTCGTGTTTGAGCCGGATGCATCGGGCGTAATAGGCGACGTTTTCGGCGAACTGCCATGCGTCTGTGTGTGTTTTGCGTGCGGCGTAGAGGTGTGTGCCGATGGTGACGCGCCATGTGTTGCCGTGCTTGTGGACGTAGGGGCGGTTAGTCGTCACGGAGTGCCTTGATTTTTGCGGGGTGGAGGCCGGAGAACGAGGTCCCGTCACTTGCGATGATGACGGGGGTTTGCGTGTATCCGAGCGCTCTGACTCGTTCGCGTGCGTTCTCATCCGTGCTGATGTCGTGAATGATATAGGGAATGCCGTACTGCACGAGTTTCCGCTCGACGGCTTTACAGGGCTGGCATCCGGGCTGTGTGAACAGTTCGGTGATGGGCTGGTCGGGGTTCATGGGGTTCTTTCTGGCATAGGAGAGGCCCGCCACGATTCGGTGCGTGGCGGGCCTTGGCGGATAGGGTCAGCGGATGCGCTTGCTGACTTCCTTCTGGACGGCGATCATCTGGTCAACGATCCGGCGCACCTCGTCAACGTCAACGCCGTTGGCCCGGGCCTTAGGCAGGGCGGGGAGGGGCTCGACGCTGATGCCGAGGGCCTCGAGGGCGGGCTCGAGCGCGTCCTGCTCCTCGCGAATCCACTGCTCCTTGGCAAGGCAGTCGGTGTCGAAGTCGCCGCCCAGGACGGCCTTGTATGCGACTCGGCAGGCCGCGATTGCGGCGTTACGGAACTGGGTGCGGTTGATGGTCTGCGTCATTGGTTTCTCCTTGTGCTCTGGCATGAGTAAGGCCCGCAACCTGTCTCCGTGGTTGCGGGCCGTGGTGTTCGTTTAGTGGATGATATGGTCCACTATTTTGATACAGGGGCTATCCGGCGATGGCTGCTGTGACCGTGACGGTGGCGAGGAGAGCCGCGAGGATGAACAGCCGGGTACGGAGAGTGGTCACACTTCCTCCCACGGCGTGACGAGGCGGGTGCTTTCCCGCACGACGAAGCCGTCCCAATCGAACTCGCTCGTGTCTTCGCGCTCCTCGACGGCTTCGATGGGCACGAGAGCCGTCCAGCCGACCATGTGGCGACTTAGCGAGTCCTGCCGGTCGGCGGTATCGGACGTCGTGAACCATGCGTTGTAGCCCACGCGGACGGCGGAGTAGTAATCCTGCTCGCCGCTCTCGCGCCACTTGGTGCGCTTGGCTACCGTCCCAAACGGCAGTGCTTCGGCCTGCTCGGCGGACTCGATGAGGACGGGGCGGTACAGGGTGGTCATGCGATCACCTCGCAGGGGTGGTCGAGGGGCAGGTCGCTCACGATGAAGTTCGTGAAGGTGATCTTGACCCGGGTGAATCGTTCGCCGCGACAGTGCTTCTGCCCGCCGATCAGCAGGTCGCTGAGGAGCCTGCTGGTGTCGGTACGGATGTCGCGGATGGTGCCGCTGATAGCGTCGCCGCGATACTCAATGCGAATCTCGGTGTTGTCGATGTCGTTTAGGGTGAGGTCGCCGATGGTGGTCATTTGTCTCCTCCTGTGAATGTGAGCCATGCGAGTGCGGTAAAGAACAGCACCCAGAAGATCGTGTAACCGATTGTCCAGGCGGTCATTCAGCGTCCAGCCCGAGAGCAGCGGTAACGACCTCTGTAGCGGTGTAGCCGTTGTCGCGAGTGCCGTAGTGGTCGCGGAGAACGTCACAAACCCGCGCCACCATCTCGTCGGTGACCTTCGCCTCGATCAACGGGGTTACGTCGGAGAGCGTGTCGGCGTGAACGCAGATGCCCTCCTCCGACTGCCAGGTGTATTCCCCGTCCCGGACCCACACCCCGGCAAAATGGTCACCGTCGCCCACGTGTGCGCTAGCGATGACCGCCCTTGCCCTGCGCCATGCGGGCTTGGGCTTCGGGGCGCGTTCGAGGATGCGGGTGTCGCCGTACCGTTCCCACTCGGACCAGTCCGTGGTCGTGGTGTCGATCATGTACCCGCCCTTGCCGAGGTCGATAATGATCGTGTCCCCCGGCTTGGGTGTTCCCTGCTCGGCGGTTTCCCACCACTGTGCGAGCTGGTCGATATGGTTACTGGTCATCGTGCGCTCCTTGTGCGGGTGGGGTTCTTGAGTCGTGCCGTGCCGCGTGCGTGTGCACCGCAGTTGTCGCAGCGCAGGTGCTCGTACCTTTGGACGTTGGCGTGGACGGTTCGCCCGGTCGCGGTCATCGAATGGCCGCATGAGGGGCATGCCATGTCGTCGTCGCTCCACATGCCAAGGTGGGGGATGTTCCGGGCATACGGGCGGAGCCGGTCGAACAGCGCCTCGGATGCAATGATGTCGCCCCGGTTATAGTCCTCAATCCGGGCCTGCGCATCCTTGTCCCCTGCGACTGCTGCCTGAGCGACACGAACGTCGTACTTATCAGACTTGGACTCGACGCCGAGCCGCTTAGCCAGCGAGTCCAGGGTGTTGCTCGGCATGGAAAACGCTGAGCGCGCCACCTTCAACGTGTCGATGATCTTGAACGGTGACGGGGCGGGGAGTCCGAGCATCGCCCAATCGCCTGCCAGGATCGGGAAGTCGAAACCGCCCGCATTGTGGCCGATGGCGATGTCGCATTCGTCAGCGACCTCCCAGAGGCGACGGAGGAAACCCTCGTTCCCGCCAACTTCCCATTCGGCGGCGAAATGCACCTCGTCTTCGCCGTACCAGCGCCATGCTGCGCAGATGGTGCGTGGCCATTCGAGTACGTCGTCGGCGTGGATGCGGCGTCCGATGGTGTGCTTCCACCCGCCGAGGTCCCAGAATTCGCCTTCGATGGTGAGGCCGCGATGCTTGACCCTCGCGCGTCCGGGGATGCGCTCGATGTCCAGGGTGACGACGCGGGCGGTCACGGTCGGTGCGATGCGGGGCGTGATGTGCTTTAGACGGTTGTTCACTCGGTCTCCTGAATCTCGGATGCGGTGCGCAGCCCGTGTCGGATTTCTTCGGCGGCATATCGGAGCCAGTCCGTGTCGATGCTCATTGCGTCCACGCCCCCGACCTGACAGTCGCAGTCGTAGGCGCGCTGTTTGATCGCCTTGTCTAGTTGGTCGAGCATCCTGAACGCCTTAGCTACACGCTCATTCATGCGTCCTCCGATGCCTTGTAGGGGTTGGTTAGTGCGTGGTCGAGGTCGTTGTCGTCTGCGCCGCGTTCCATGCCCGCGAGGTATGCCGTTCCTTGCGCCCAGCCTTCGTCCCAGATGTGGGCGGCGATGGCTTCGAGTGCTGCAGTAGCAAGTTCCCGCGTGCCAGCCTTGACGGGGTGGTCTTCGTTCATGTCGTGCCAGGCGTCGATGGCGAACTTGTCACCGAACACTGAGGTTGCGTAGATCGCTGCTGCGGCCTGGTCGATGAGATGGTCGGGGATCATCGCTGCGCCTTTCCGTGTTCGCGGATTGCGTCGGACAGGTCGAGGATGGCGAACGCGATAGCTAACTGTGTGGCGGGGATCGTATCGCGGGGGTCGAAGCCATCGGGATGTTGCTCCGCTACGTCGCGGATGCTCTTTTGGATGTCGATGACGTGGGCGGCGTAGGGGCGTTCCTTGCGGTATCGACTGTTGATGCTCATCGTTGCGTCTCCTGGTGTTCGATGGTGGGTGCGTGTTCGTGTACGCCGTGGACGGTAGTGGTGTGCAGTCGTGCGGCGCGGTATGCGTCGTCCAGGTCGTCCAGGGTTTCGCTAGCCCGGCAGTGTTTGCAATGCCACGTGAACGTCTCGCCCCGGTTCACTTGATGCCTTCTCGGTCGCGGTACTTGCGGATGGCGGATTCGTCCACGTTCTTGATGGGGAGGTTGTCGTCGCGTGCGATGTCTGTGAGTGCGCGGGCGATGATGGTGGGGCCGTATGCGCGGTCTGCGAGCATGTCGATGGCGGCGTTGAATTCGTCGGTGTTGGTGTCGTGGAGGTGGTCGAGGACGATGGTGAGTGCGCCCCTGTTGTCGCGGGGCGTGGTAGCGAGACGATTCATCGGCGGGTCTTCCTTTCGAGCTGCGACGCGAGCGCGATGACGGTCACCAGCGAGAAGGCGAGAGCGATATTCGAGAGCGCGAAGGCAGGGTCCGCGTTCACGATGCCTGCCACGATGCTCGCGCCTGAGGAAACCAGAACCAGGTATGCGAGGTATCGGATAATGGCATACGGACTCATTCGGCGTCCTCCTCGATGGGGGCGAGTGTGGGGAAACGGTTCATCGGCGGGCCTTTCTGCCGTTGTGGAGGATCGGTCGGGGGTGGATGTACGGCACTCCCATGAGCGCGCACCACCGGGCGCGGGTGATGCCCTTGGGTTGGAGGGAGGCGGCGTACTCGTGCATGGCGCGGGTGTAGAGCGGCGCGAACGGCTTGACCCGGATCATCGGCGGACCTTCGTGTCGGGGAGGGTGGCGTGTAGCGCGTGGCGTAGACGGTCCAGTAGCGGTGTCCGCTTCCATTCCTTGTAGCGCGCGGCTTCATGGGCCTTGCGGACGAACGCTTCGGCGCGTTGGGCAAAGATCGCGTCCTGAACGGTTGCCGCGTAATCGACACGGTTGGCTCGTGCGCGGTAGACGGGGTATCGGCACTCGTTCATTCGGCGTCCTCCTTGCTGCCGTTCATGTGCTTGCGGATGATTTCGAGGGCGACGGCGATCCCGCGTGACAGGCGCTCGTGCTCATCCCAGGCGGCAATGTCGTTGTAGACGTGCTGTAGCGCGTCGCGCACTTCCCTGCTTGGCGTGCTCATTCGGCGTCTTCCTCAATCGGGGCGTATGTGGTGCGGGCGATGGTGACGTGGTGGCCGTCGCTGATGTATGCCTCGGCGATGATGTTGAGCCGCTTCCATGCATCGGCGGCGGCGTGCTCGGGGATGTCCTCGATCTGTAGTTCGAGGTCGGTTAGGCGGGTCATGCAATACCTCCTAGATCGAGCACGCCCTGGTCGAGACGCTTAGCGATGATCTCGCAGTAGGCTTCGTCAACCTCTACCCCCACCGCCTTCCTCCCGAGCAGTTTTGCGGCGACGAGCGTGGAGCCGGACCCGGCGAACGGGTCGGCGATGACGCCAGGCGGGCACTTCGCAATCAAATCCCGCATTAGCGGGATGGGCTTCTGGTGCGGGTGTACTCGCCCGCCGCGCGACATGGACTGGACGGGGGCGTAGGTAAGTACGTCCGTGCTCCGCTTTCCGGCGAACCCCTTGCCGAGTACGTAGATTTCCTGGTGGGACGGCTTCCAGGGGATTGATAGGTCGCCCATGCCGAGCGCTCCCTTTGTGTCCCAGACGAGCAGGGCGCGGGTGCCGGAGGGGCGGGGGACGCGCCAAGTGCCGAACACTAGAGCGGGCTTCTCGTGGTACGGGCGCTCGTGCCACATGGAGAGCACCCCATCACGGAGGGAGGTGTCCTTGTCTCCGTGGATCGAGGGGGCAAGGTTCTCCCGCCGCGAGCCGGAGTTGTAGTCGATGCCGTATGGCGGGTCGGTCACGAGCACATCGGCGCACATCCATTCGTAAAAGTGGTGCTGAGTGCAGTCGCCGTGGTACAGCGTCACGTAGTCGTCCTGGTAATAGATGCTCATCCACTTACTTCCTTTCAGCAGCATCCGTCGCAGCCGTGGACACCGGCCCATGTCTGCCCCATGCGTTTACGGTGGGCAACATCGTCGGGGTCGTCATGCCCGATGCCGTGAGGGCAGATACGCTCCATGACGCCTTTATCGGCCCGCCAATGCATCGGGGCGTCGGCGAGGGGATGATCGGACGGGTTGTGGATACAGCAGTTGCGGCCCGAACATGCTGTGGGTGGGTGGACGTTGATTAGACGGGGAGTCATCACTGCCTCTTTGCATCGGTGGAATCGGGCATGAAAATAGCCGCCCCGGTGTCGGGTGCGGCTTCGGTGCGTTCGTGGCGGGAAGGGGCGTTTACTCGCCAGTAGAGGCGGCGTCTGGCTTCGGATCACCCTCGTACTGTGCGAGCTCGCGCGACGTCGCCATGTACACCTCGAATCTCGCGGCACGGTCGGCACGCTCAGCCTCGATCCGGTCGAGCCGCGCCTGCAACAACCGGTTCGCCTCGGCCAGCTCCACAGCACGGCCATCCGGAGCGCCAACGTTATGCTTGTCGTCCATCCCGTCGAGATAGCCGCGCCAGTACGGGTCCGACTCGGCCAACAACTTTAAAGTGTCACGCCTGCTGTTCACGGGGGCCTCCTACAATTTTTCTTATCTTCGGGTTTGAGTAGCGCGATGACGGCGTTCTCCTGCCGGTGTAGTTCGGCGTGGAGCGCGGCACGATTCCCGGACTGGCCGAGACGGAGCGTGTTCATCGCCCAGGCGTACTGTTCGCGCCGCTCCTCGATGCTCAGCCGGACCATCCGCTGCCCATCGTCATCGCGCGGGAGTAATGCCCCTCGAACGCCAACTGGATGTTTCCGGTCGGGCCGTGACGGTTCTTCCCAACCTTCATGAACAGCTCACCGGGGGACTGGTCGCGGTCCTGATGCAGAAGGATCACAACATCCGCGTCCTGCTCAATCGACCCGGACTCGCGCAGGTCTGCGACACCAGGCAGCCCGCCATCCCTTCCGGCGCTATTGCGGTTCAACTGCGAGAGAAGCACGACGGGGACCTGCATCTCCTTCGCCAGCATCTTCAGCGACCGGGAGAATCCGGCGACCAGCTCGTGGCGGGGCACGGACGACTTGCCTGCGCCCTGCATTAGCTGCAGGTAGTCCACGACGATGCCGGACAGGTGGCCTCGGCGTGCCATTGTGCGGGCGGTGGAGCGGATCGCGCCGGGGGTGAGCGTCGCCCGGTCGTCCAAGTGGATGTTCGACGCGCGCAACTGCTCGGCATGGGCCTGGATGCGTTCGGCCCTGTGCGGCTCCATCCCGCCCGGATCAAACGTGGACAGGGGCACGGTGGCAGTCTGTGCGATGAGGCGCTTCATGATCTCGTCACGCGTCATCTCCAGGCTGGAGAACAGGACGTGCCCGCCGTCGTGCTTCACCATCGCGTCTGCGAGCTGTAGACCAACAACGGACTTGCCCACACCGGGGCGAGCACCGATGACGTACACGGCACCGGGGCGCAACCCGCCGATGAGGTGGTCGAGGTCAATCCATGGCGTCGGGATCATCTTCACGGACTTCCCGACCTCGGCGAGGAACTCGTCGAAGTAGTCGCCCGCGCGGATGCCAGCAATCGACGTGCCGATCTTCGCGGCGGCGTCAATCTCGGCACGCGACACCTCAGCCACATCCGTGAGCTGATCGAGGTCGGCCTCCTGCGCGAGCTGGGCGACACGAGTCCCCGCAGCCCTGAGACGATCCCGCAGCGCCTCCTTCGCCACAATGTCGCCGTAATAGTCCGCCGACGCGCCCATCGGGGCCATGATCGCCATCGACTGCACATCGTCGGCAGTAAGGCCCTCGATGCGTGCACGTGCCGTGATGGCGGTGACGTCGTGAGGCTTGCCCGCCTGGTGCTGTGCACGGATCAGCGCCCACAACTCGCCCAGGCGCTCGTCCCGGAAGTCGTCAGGCTCGAGCAGGTCGAGGTCATCGAGTGCGCGCCTGTCATTGAGCGCGATCCCGATAACAGCCGCCTCGGGAGACGGGTCAAGCATGAGTCACCAATCCTTCATGGGGTCGAGTCCCGCGCTAGTCCTCTTGACCCAGTCGCGGGAGAGCCAGTTAGTGAACGCGCGGTCCCAGTTCGCGTACCGCATGTCCTTGGCGAGAGCGTTGTTGCGGAACTTCTCTGCCTCGTGGTCGAGGTCGATCCGCTCCTTAGAGCACTTCTCGATGTGAGAGGGGGAGGGAGTCCATGACTCGGGGAGGGGGCGAGATGGGGTGCGACGCGATCCCCCTCCCTCTCTCTTTCTCTCTTTCTCTCTCTCTGCATTGCTCGAATCGTCGCCAAGCATTGCGGGATGCAATGCATCGGGCATGCGAGTCGCATCGGTGGGGGTGTCCTGCTCGGCTCGCTGCCGCTCCCACCGCTCCTTCGCCGCCTTCGATGCACGCTCAGATGCTCGCTTCGCCTTCGCGGCGGTGCGGTTGTGCTGTAGGAAGTCGTGCACGTAGACCTTGTTCGGCTCGGGCTGCTCGCATGTGGGGCAGTCGTGTCCCGGCTCGTGCCACATGCCCGCGTCGATCAGCAGTCGGTCGTCGTCCTTCGTCCCGCCAACCTTGCGGCGCGCGATGCCGGGGGCGATATGCCCGTCGGTGAGGTGCTGTGCGCAGTACAGGACGGATGCGAGATGCATAAGCGCCGCAGTGCCGGATGCATCGAGTACGTCGAGCATCTTCGGGTTGTCGAGGTAGCCGGTATCGACTGGTGCCCATCCGCGCTGGTCCTTAATCTGCGGCTCGGCCATCGTTCTCCTTCCCGTCGTCTCGGAGGATTGACGGCGTGACGTAGTGCCCGCCGTCGTATTCGGTGTCGTGGTCGTCGGCGAGAGCGCCTATGGCGTACAACTCATCTAGGAATGTCACGCCGCCTCCTCCTCGCTTGTCCAGATAACTTCTCGGCTCACCCCGGAGCGGCGCGCGCCAGCAGTGCCCTTGATGTCTCGAAACTCCCGGAACGGGAGCCAGTCGGCACCGAAGTTCTCGCACACGACCGCCTGGCCGCTCCGAGAGCGGCACCAGTCGGCCAGGGCAGGAAAGTCGATACCCTGCGCGCCGTGCTTGTACGCGCGTCCCGCATCGGCGTAGGGCGGGTCCACAAACCACGTCGCCTCCATGTTCGGAAGGGCGCTGTAGTCGCGGTTGGTGACGATCCAGTGCCGGACGTGCCGCTGCTGGGATGCGATGCGGGCGCGAACGCCCTCCCCCCATGCGTTCTCGCCCAGGGTCTCCATGTCGCGGACCCACTTGGAAGGCTTCTTACACGGCCTTGCCGCGCCCTTGTTGAGCCACCACCCGATGAGCCAACGCGCCTCTTGGGGGAGGTTCAGGTCGTCGGTGGTCTCCCATGTGCCGTCGTAGAGGGGAAGTGTCAGAATCTCGGCCTCGGGCGCGCGGATGATGTAGTCCCATGTTCCCGCGATCACGGGGTCAAGGTCGTTGAGGATGACGTTCTTGGCGGGGTGTCGGAGCGCGTAGCCAGCCGCCCCGGCGAACGGTTCGATGATCGTTGCGTGCGCGGGTGCGGGGTAGTGCTTCGCTGCTCGCCACTTCCCGCCGAAGTAGGTGAAGAACGGGCGTAGTGTTGTCATTCGTCCTCCAGGAAGTGTTTAGCGGCACCGAGAGGGTCGTTTTCCTCTGGGTGCCGCTGCAGGTATTCGATTAGGTTGGCAGCCCGCGCTTGGCGTTCGTCGCAACCGGGGCAGTTGTCGTCACTCACAGTGCGTCTTCCTCGATCATGTGTATGACGGTGCGGGGGTTGTCGCTGTAGCGTTTCCGGGGGAACCAGCTGGTGATGCGCGCGTCGTCGGCGATGATCCCGGAGATGGTGAGGACATCTCCTAGTGCGCGCTGCAACTTGTCGAGGTCGGGTTTCACGGACGGCAGTTCGCGTGTGACGGTCTTTCCGCGCGGGAGGTAGAAGGTCACGTCCACGTGTAGCGGCCCGTCCCAGGGTTCCCATGCGCCGAACCATGTGCCGATGTAATGGTCGAGGGCGATGCTGGCTTCTTTGCGCCATGCCTTGAGTCGCGGGTTCGCTTCGAACATCGTGCGTGTCTTCCGGTTCACTGCCTTGCTGCCCTGGGGGATTGGCTCGCCGGGGATGATGATGGGGGACTCGCTCACCCTCGCTCCTTCCCCTCGAGGATGCGCAGGATCGTGTCGGGGTCGATCAAGGCCCGGTTGCGTTGCGCGGTGTAGGTGATGCGGCGGATTTGCGCGAGTATCAGCGCGGGACGATCCTCCATGACTAGTCCTTTCAGGCATGGTTAAGGCCCGCCGTTAAAGTTAACGACGGGCCGGTTTGGATTGCTTTGTACTTGCTGGTCAGGAATCCAGTGCGCGGATCGTGGGGCACGGCCAGTCGAGCCGCTCCCCGCTCTCGTCGCGGCAGTGGTCGCACAGCGTGTAGAGGGGGCGCTGGTCGCAGTACTCCTCGCCGTAACCGTCGGAGTCCACGTGGTGGTGTGCCTCGCGGTGCTCGTCGGTCGTGTCCGGGCAGTCATCCTCGTGCTCGTAGACGCCGAACTGCCGGTGCAGTTCCCGCACGGCCTTGATTCGCGCCTCGGCCTTCCAGAGATTCCCCTCGGCCTCGTATGCGCGGGTCATCCAGTAGTCAAGCTCCCGCTCCTGCAGGTCGATCTGCTGCTCGGTCACGGGGCCTCCTCGGGGTACAGCAGGTTCATTTCGTGCCGGATGCGACTTGCCACCTCGTCGGTGGGCATGTCCTGGTGCCACATGTCGAAGTCGTCTGCGAGGTCTTCCATCGCGGACCTCGCGGCGTCTCGGCGGACACGGGCGAGGAAACGGTCGAACTCCTGCTCGGCGTCGGAACGCCGAATGGTGGCGGGGTCGTAGTAGTAGACATAGGCACGCCGAACCGCCTTCTCGCTCGGCGTGTACTGTTCATCGTTCGTCGTCATGCCCGGTCTCCTGTCTCGTACTTGATGGCGAGGTTCATCGGTGGCCGCACCTTGGGCAGGGCAGACGCACGGGCACCATCTGCGGCGGCGGAGGGTCGAAGCGGACCTGTACCTGCCGACTCTCGCGCGCCTCGACAGCGGCCTGCACCTCGGCGGCGATGATCGGGAGGACAGCGGCGGCGTTGTGCAGGTACATCCGCTGCCAGAGGGGTGCGAGGTCACCGAAGTCGTCGGCCGGGCGGTCCATCTCGTCCTTGTCGCTCCGGTGGATCGCTCGTGCGATGCGTTCCTGTAGCACGGTGGTGTCGGTGGTCATTCGGTTCTCCTTAGATGTTGAGTGCTACGAGGATGGTCGTGAGTAGCAGTAGTGCGGTCGCGGTGGCCCATGCGGCGATGGTGACGGCGTGACGGTAGACGTTCACGCGTAGTCCTCCTCGATCAAGTGCGCCTCGAAATCTGGACCCCATTCCTGTACGCCGCCACCCGCCGACGCCTGGGAAAAGAACTCCCACTCGCCGCATGAGCAGTAGACGGTAATCTCGGCGGGCTCTTCGAGAGTGCCGGGGAAGTAGCCGCCCTTGGGGATGATCGGGTAGTGGTCGTTGATGCGTGCGCCGAAGCCATCAAAAGCCATAGCGGTGCTCCTTAGATGTGGGCATGTGTAAAGCCGCCCCGGTTGGGACGGCTCGTGTTGTTTCGTACCCCCGCGCCTTTCGACGGGCTGGACGCACATGGTATGCGTCGCGGGGGCTGCTACCCGGTCACGGTGTAGTGGTCACATGACCGGGCAGACTGTGGGGATTACGCGAGTAGCGCGCCTGCGATCCCCGCAGCGATGATCAGTGCGGGGAGTGCGGCGCTGATGATCAGGTACGGGGATCGGTTTCGGACCTGATGGACGATCAGCGCGCCGTACAGTGCGAGGAACGCCAGTAGGGCGAGCAGGGCGACCATCAGGCACGTGCCGGTGACGAAGCCGTCGATCAACCGGCATCACCGACGCTCGTCTCGATGTCCACGTCCGGAATGATCGTCTCGGGCCGGAAGATGATGCGCGGCTTGTACGGGTCCACGCTCTCGGTTTCGATCTGCTCCGACAGGTAAGTCACGTTGTCAGACAGGCCAAGGAAGTGCTTTTCGTACTGGTCGTCACCTACCTTGCATGTCACTTCGAGCTGCGAAACCGATCCATCGCCGCCCTGGTCCTCCTTGATTGAGCAGAACCCCTCGATGGTGAGGAGGTACGTGTCGGTGATGCCGTTGATGAACGTGATCCGCCGCTCGATCTCGAAGTTATCAGCGGCCACGGACAAGTTCCGCGACGATCGGTCGGCGGCGGAACAGGCCGCGAGGGTGCCGACCGCGAGGAGGGCGGCGGTTGCGGCGATGATCTTCTTGAGCTTCATGTGAGCCTTTCGGATGCAGTAGAGGCCCCCGCTGTTGCGAGGGCCTCTGGGGTGGGGCTGGTTCAGAACGGCGGGTCGGTGGGGAATCCCTGCTGCTGGGGCGCGGGCTGGTATCCCGATCCGGGCTGTGCGGCGGTCGGCCACTGCGCACCACCGCCCGTGCCCGACCCGTACTGCTGAGCGTTGTTCCACTGCTCCCCCTGCGGAGACGGGCGCGGCGAGGACTGTGCCTGCTGGATCGGGACGACGCCGAAGCTGTTGGCCGTCGTCTCCGTCCAGTTGCGCTTCTCGCCATCCTTCTCGTAAGCGCGTGACTTCTGCGTGCCAGCGATAGTGACGACCGCGCCCTTGACGAGTGCGGGGTTCTCGGCGTGACGACCGAACAGAGTCACATTGTGAAAGGTGACCCCTGAGTCCTCCCACTGCTGAGTGTCCCGGTTGAGCTGCCGGAAGTTCTCGGCGACCGTGAACGATGCGCGGGGCTTCCCATCGTTGCCGTACTTGATCTGCGGGTCAGCGGTGAGACGACCCTCAAAAGCGATCTGTGCCATGTGTTAGTGACTCTCCTCGGTGTTGCGGGTGTTGGGGGCGTGCTCGGGCTGGAAATACCATGCGTCGGGGCCGATCTCATCGGACCAGAATCCGTACTGCATCCCCGTGCTATCGACCAGCCGGATTTCCAGGATGGTGTCCTCGGCGGTGGGGCCATCCGGGTAGGGGAGCGTGTTGAGTAGGTCGGTGACCTTTGCGATGTACGCGAGCTGATCCGCGAACAGGTTGGGGGCGCTGCGTGGCATGTCAGCTTCCTTCGTTGGTGGGGGCGTTCTGCTGGATCATTGCCAGCTCTTCGGGGGTGGCGCCGTTCTGGGCGCGGTGCCGGTAGTAGTCCTGGTATTGGGCGAGCGTCTGCACGTCCTCAGGGATCGGCGGCGGGGTGGGCGCGTCGGGGAGGACTTCAACCCGGAACGCTTGCTTCTTGCCGCGCGTGATGGGGAGCTTCGCGGTGAACGGCTGCTCCATGCCAGACAGGGCGACGACGCGGATGCCGCCGACCTTCTCCCTCCCGAACATCACTTCGGGGTCGAGGGCGAGCTTGATGCGGCGTCCGGGCCATGTCGTGTCGTCCTCGCCCCATCCGATGGCGATGAGGCGGAGGTTGGTTGCGGAGGGCTTGAATGGCCGGTCGGGTGCTTCTGCGAGGTGGACGTTGACCTTTGCGCGGCCCTTCTCGTCTCGGTAGTCGCTGGTGCCCGCGACTGTGAAGACCTTTGGACCGGTCTCGTAGTCCACAGCGTTCTGGCGGTCACTCTGCGGCTCGATTGCTCTCGCAATGTCAGCCATAGATCACTTCCTCCTGTTCGTTGAACGGGTCCCACCATTCGGTGGCGGGGAGTCCGTGGGTGTTGTGTTCGTATCGGGCGGTTGCGCTGCGTGCGGTTTCTTCGAACTGCTCTGCGGCGGAGATGATTGCCGTCTGCCATCGCTCGTCCGGGTAGTCGCGGATGATGAACAGCGGCTCGCCAGGCAGGTAGGAGATGAAGTCGCACCATTCCCGCCCGGTGACGTGGAGGAATGCTTGGACCTGTGCACGGTTGTAGTCGGGGATCGCACCGGACAGGACGGTCGAGATGTGCACCTTCGCGGACGGGGACTTAATCTCGATCCCGCCCGTCTCGCCCACCAGTCCGTCCGGGGAGCTACCGAGCGTGTACGTGTCCGTGTCGAGGCGAGCAAACCCAACCTCGTCCACGTCCTGCCCGGTCCGCTCGGCGTAGATGCGGCGCGCCTCAGGCTCAAGCAAGGTGCCACGGGTCATCGCCCTGTTCGGAAACACAGGCTCGACATGGCCCGTGATGCGCTCCGCGATGAGTGTCTGGCAGAGTCCACGCGCACGGTCGTTCATCGCAGGCTTGACCGTCTTCGGGGTGATGAGCTGCCCGATGGTGGAGGCGGTGAGGATTCCTGCACGCGCTTCGAGCCATTCCGGCGTCCCCTGCTCGAGTTGGTCGAAGATCGTTAGCGCCATGCGTTTGCCTTTGCTGCGAGTCGGGTTGCGGCGTCGTTTGCTGTGGCCGCACTGGTGTAGCGGTCGGGGAGTGCGTGGTCGCTGTGTCCGATGAAGATTCGCCACCAGCCGCACCAGTGGCGGACGAGGGGGCGGGTCATCGGGTCACGGCCTTCCACAGCTCGAACGGGTGCGCCTGTGACGAGTCCTCGTGCACGGTTTCCCCGTCCACGACAACCTCGGCTCGACGCTCGGCGGTCCAGCCGTTCTTGATGTGCTGCGTGCCCTCACAGAGCCGCGCGACCTCGGAGGGGCGGAGAGCGGTGGTCATCGGTTCATCTCCTCGGCGATGCGGTCGGCGAGGTCGGCGATCTGCTGGGCGGTGAGTGACTGGTAGTCGAGGGAGTCGATGAGGAAGTCTTCCCATCGTTCGGCTCCTTCGGGGCGTGCCGGGGGATCGGTGAGAGCGGCCTCGAGGAGTGAGGTCATGGATTCGCGAGTGGTCTCATAGGGGAACGCCATTCGCCAGAACGTCATCCCCCGCTCGACCATCTCGTCGGTGATCGCGTCCGGGGTGAGGGGGCGGGGGGCCTGCACCTTCACGGGGGTCCACTTGCCTCGCCGCTGAATTTCAGCGTCACTCATCTTGACTAGACCGTTCGAGAGCCGCCATATCTTCTCGGACGGGTTGCGAATGGCGTCGGCGTCTCCGGGCTTTACGGCGATTGCGTAGTTCGCCTTCTCGAAATCTTGGATAGTGTAGTCGGTCATGTCATCTGCTCCTGTATTCGAGTCCATACGGTGTGATGTAGAGGTGTGCGCGGATGTGTCGGCCACGGAGTCGCGTGTATGCGTCTGCGTCGGCGGCGAGCATTCCCGCATAGGTGGTAGCGGTGAGGGTCATGCGGTGATCCATTTCGAGAGGCCGCGAATCATGTCGGCGCACTGTGTGTTTGTTGCGCGGCGGGAGAGGAGTGACTGGATGGCCATGCCTGCGATGACGCCCAGCTCGACCTGTTCGCGTTCGCGGTCTGCGCGGTTGGCGGCGGTGTCTCCGGTGGGGTCGGCGTATCCGCGATGTTCAGTAGCCACGCCGGGTCACCTCGCGCACGGCCTGGTATGCGATGGGGTCGCGGCGTCGCTGCCACGTCTCGTCCCATCGCTCGGGACGCTGGTACTCGGGAACGAACGGGTTGCGGGGGCGTGCATTCATGGCGGGCTGCTTTCGGGGTGCGGGGCGGTCAGCGGTCATTGGGGCGGGTGGCGAGGTAGGCGAGTCCGGCAATGAACCCGCCCACGCCAATGGAGACGAGGGCGAGGCCGATCACGGTCTCGGTCACGTATGCGAGGTTCATCGAGTCACCCCCACGCGAGCGCCCTCCGAGCGGTGGTCGGCGGAAGGCTCAACGATCACGGGAGACCCCTCCCTGCACGCGCAAGACGCTCCACCGCACATGCACTTGCAGCGCGGGTAGCAGCCCATCTCGTGACTCGAAACCCGCACAGTGGGCTTAGTGGGCTTGGACGAAGGTGCCTTAGTCGCGGTTGCCATCGGTGTTACCTCTTGTTCTGTTGTGCTTTGGAGCGTGTGTTGCGGGGTGCGAGCGTGGGTGTGGGCGGGTACAGGAATGCGTGCACGTCATCGACGGGGATGAGGTGTTTCCTGCCGACGGTGCGGGTGTTGGGGAACTTCCCGGCGCGGACGTATGCCTGGACGGTTTGGACGTTGAGGTGGAGTGCGTCGGCGACTTCCCGTGTCGTGTACAGGTGGGGAAGGTCAGGCATGGGTGCGGCCGATGTTCGCGTTAACGGCCCGCAGCTCGTCGAGGGTGGGGCGGGGTTCGCCGCGATGCGTGGGGGCGGATGTGCGGGCGTATGCGCGGTCTCGTGCCGCCTTCACGTCCACCTTCCCTGGCTTGCGGTGCGTGTGAACGATGGGCGGGCGGGGAGCCCAGCCGCGTCGCTTGTGCTCCGCGTCCTGCTCGGCGGGCGTCGCGTTCAGGTAGTCATTCAGGGTGTGCATGCTGCGATGTCTCCATTCGGTGACACTGGTGGGCAAATAAAAAGAGAGGTCAGGCGGTCTTGCTCTTGCGGGCGATGATCCGCTTTCCCTTTGCGGGGGTGAGGTTGACGGTCTTGGTGGTGGAGTCGCGGAACTCTCCGGCGTCTAGTGCGCCGGAGACGGTGCCGTGGAGGGTGATCGTGGGGGACACGGCGTTGACGTTCTCGGAGAACGCGGCGAGGGAGGCTGTGGCGCGGGCGTGGTTGGCGCGCCGGTTCTCGACCATGTAGTCGAGGTCTTCGGCGGTGAGCGCGCCGACGAGCTTGCGGCGTCCGTTGCCGAGCACGGCGATGGTGCGCTTGATTTCTGCGGAGCGCCAGCCGGTGGGGGTGTCCACGTCTCCGTCTGCGAGGGCGGCGAGGATCTTGTCTGCGGCGCGACCCTGCCTGTCGTCGTACTCCTCGATGGCTGCGCGTGCGGCGGTTGTCGCCTCGGGCGGGAGGCAGTGCCTGGCCTCGACGGCGAGAGCGGCCTCGCTCGCGGCCTCGGCCAGCAGCTCGCGCCGGTCGGCGTTCTCGTTGCTCGCGATGAGCTGGTGGTAGCACTGGGTGGCGTACTCGTTGAACGTGGGCTTGCGGGTCATGGCTGCTCCTCTAGGGCGGTGGCGTATTCGGTGAGGTACTGGGCGATGCGGCGGATGTCTGCGGGGTTGTGGTGCTTGTTGGGGAAGTCGGGGCGGGTGGTGGAGATGCGGTGGATTTCGAGGAAGTTTTCGACGTGCCGGGGGTCTCCGAGCATGTTCAGGCGGTTGAGCGCCCCGGTGAGGTTCTGGGCGTCGGTGTAGAGGTTGAGCATCCGCTCGCGCTCGGCCTGTCGTTCGGCGCGGTTCTCGGGGGTGAGGGAGTCGGGGGCGATGACTTCCCCGGTCGCCATGTCGATCACGCCGTCTGACTTGAGCTTGCGGACGACGTTGGCGCGGGACACGTTGCCCTCGTCGCGGGCGGTCGTGAGCGCGGACTCGAACTCGGCATCCGTGGCGTTGTCCGCCAGGGCGTAGATGCCGCGCTCGGGGTGCGTGAGGTCGACCTGTTTCGCGTAGTCGCTCGGGCTGCTTACTGCGCCGCAGGAAGCATGCTGCCCGTTGCTGCGAATCTCTCCGACCGCCTGCCCTTCCCGGATCGCGGTGCCGAGAGCGCGCTCCCAACGGCGCTGTTGCATCTGCGCTTCCAGCACCGTGTCCTTCGACAGGTCCAGGCGCTTAGAGAACTCGGCGGCGCGGACAGCGGTCAACTTCGCCGCCCCGATCCCCGCCGAAGCGAGGTCCGCGCCGGTCGTGGGGGACTGCGCGGTCACGTCGGACACGGCGCGCAGCATCTCGTTGCTGAACGTGAGCGCGTCCGTAATCTCCAACTCGGCCCGCTCAGGGTCGGACGCTTCGAGCGCGGCGATGCGAGACTTCCAGGCAGTCATCTCACCGGATGACGGGGCGGCGATGATGTCGCCTTCGATGATGTCTGTCATGGTGTCTCCGTTCGGTGACATACGTGGGCAAAAAAGAGAGGTGCCCGCCGAGACTTGAACTCGGAGTGCAGGCCGTTCCTGTCGGGCGGTGCTTGGTGGTGACCGGCAGCGGCGCCGGTGCGCCCCATGCAGTACGGGGGCGCTCGCTCTATCACGTCTACTCAGGTGATAGTCTGGGGAGTGTTTGGCTCGTGTGCCTTGGCCCTAGCTCCTGGCCATCTCGCGGCAGTCATAACGTCGTAGCGACTGCTGGCCGCGAGGGTGATGCTGTTCAGTTAGGAAGCTGCCCTGCCACTCGGTGCCGGTGCCTTCGCTGGTCCGTTCGTCCGGGGCGTTGAGACGAAGGTATGTCACCGCACGGTGACACGTCCACCAGATTCGGCCGATCTGTCCGATTCTTTGCCAATCCTTTACGCTACTGGCGGGTAGATCAAAGATGCGCCCAGCACTTGCGCGTCGTGTCACCGAACGGATACAGTTCTGTGCTATGAACGCAAACGACTCGACCGCCGCCGCGCTGGGCGCAATCATCCGCCGCGCAGCAGAGGATCGCGACATGACCCTCGTGGAGCTGGCAGAGCGGTCCGGCGTGCCGCGCGGAAGTCTCTACAGGTATATCGACGGCGACCGCGACATGACCCTGCCGACGATTGAGTCAATCGCCGCCGCGCTCGGCCTCGACCCGGGCGCGATGATTCAGGACGCGATACAGCAGGCTCGCCGGAACGCCCGTAGCGTCTGACAGGTCCAACAGGTCCCCCAGCGTCGCCGTCTCCCAATCCAGGGAGGCGGCGATCTTGCTGTGTGCGGGCGGGATGTGAGTGGTCACGCGTTCGTCCCCTTCGATCGTTCGAACACTTGTGCGAGCAGGGTACTGGGGCCGACCGACACCTGTCTGGCGAACGCGGTTACGGTCTGGGCACGACAAAACGCCCCCGCACAGTCCGGTGAGGGACCGCGCGGGGGCGTCAGTGATGCGAGGGGTTGTCAGGTGGCGATCTGGGCAGGCTTGAGCGCGTCGAGGCGGGCGGCATGCACGGAGGTCGGTCGAGTCTTCGACGGCACAAGATGGCCATACACGTCGGCGGTGATGGACACGGAGGAGTGACCGAGCGCGCGCGAGACCTCGAACAGGTCGGCACCCTGGGCCAGCATGTGCGATGCGGCGAAATGCCGCAGGCCATGGACCTTGGGGCGGGGCAGCAGGTTCGCGGCCTCGCATGCGGGCTTCCAATGATCGGCGTAGAACGTCTGATAGTTGACCGGCGCGCCCGCAGCGTTCGTGAACACGAAAGCGTTATCCGGGCCGCGCTCGCCCAGCGATGCGATGACGGCGGGGGTGGTCTCGACACGTCGGTAGCCCTTCGCGGTCTTCGGCTCGCCCAACTCGCGCCGCGATCCGCCGCCGTGCTTCCACGCCTGCGACACCGTGATCGTGTCCCTACCGATGTGCCGCCACTGCAACGCGGTCGCCTCACCCCAGCGCAGTCCCGTCGCGCCCAGCAGCCACACAAGCGGCTTGTACCGGTCACTCATCGCCGACCACAGCGCCACGAACTCGGCATCGGTGAGGATGTCCAGCTCGTGACGGCGAGGCTTCGGGAGGCGGACACCCTTCGCGGGGTTGTCGAGACGGTGCCCCCGCCGAACGGCATGCTCGAGGATCGTGGAGATGAGGCCGTGCTCGTTCGCCACGGTCTTCGGGGCGGGCGGTCGTTTCGTGCGCTTCGTGGGGGTGGTGGAGCGGTGCTTCACCCACGCTTCGATGTCGGCGCGGTCGATCATGTCCACGCCCACGTCGCCGGTGATGTCTGCGAGGCCGGAGCGACACAGTACGGCACGGTATTCATTGCCGGTTCCGGGTGTGAGGTCGACGGCCTGGTCGATGTAGTCGTTGAGCACTTCGGTCATGGTTGGCCCGCCCTCGTGGTGGGCTTGTGCGCGCTTGGCCCGCGCTGCTGCGCCGCCGATCCGCTCGACGAGGCCCTTGAAATATTCGGCCTGGTCTGCGGTGTCGAACGTCTCGGAGACGACACCGCCGCCCTTGTGTTCGCGGAACATGACGCGGTAGGCGACTGTGCCGTCTGCGCGTTGCCGGTGCTGGATGGATGCCATGACTACCCCTAAGTGTTGCCAAATCTGTTGCCCTTAGACGTTAATCGTAGCGGTTCGGGGCTGTGAGCAGGCAACTTAAAGTACCCCCAACGGGATTCGAACCCGTGTCGCCGGCGTGAAAGGCCGGTGTCCTGGGCCTCTAGACGATGGGGGCCCGGGGCGGTCGGAACCGCCCGTGCCAGAGCATACCCGCGCGCCCGGCGCCGACGCTCGCGGGTTCGGGCGAGGTGCGTGCTATCCGACACGGATCCGACCGGCCCGGAGGCCGACGGCCCCACGGCGCGGGCGGGCGTGGTTCGATGACCGCATGATCCAGATCAGCCGCGCGGAGTTCGAGGAGGCGGTCGACGACGCCCTGGACTCGCTGCCGGACGAGGTCGCCCGGGCGATCGCGGAGGCGGTCGCGATCCTCGTCGAGGAGGAGCCGACGCCCGAGCAGTCCCGCGGTGCCGAGCTGCTGGGCCTGTACGAGGGGGTGCCGCTGGATCGGCGCTCCGTGTTCGACGGGTTCCGCCAGCCGGACCGGATCTTCGTCTTCCGCGGACCGCTGCAGCGCCACGCCCGATCCCGCGAGCACCTGGTCCGCGAGATCGCGGTGACCGTGCTCCACGAGCTCGGCCACCTCTTCGGCATCAGCGACGAGCGCCTCCACGAGCTGGGCTGGGGGTAGGCCCCGTCCCGCCCCTCAGAGCTGGTCGGCGTCGAGGTCCGTCAGCCCGGCCTCGTGGGCGATGATCGCGATCTGCACGCGGTTGGTGCAGTCGAGCTTCGCGAAGATCTTCGAGACGTGCGCCTTCACGGTCGCCTCGCTCATGAACAGCCGCATCCCGATCTGGGCGTTGGACAGCCCCGCCCCGACGGCGCCGAGCACCTCGGTCTCGCGCTCGGTGAGCTGGTCGAGGCCCGGGTGGCGCTCCTGCCGGGAGCCCGGGTTCGCGTCGGAGAAGTGGGAGAGCATCCGGCGGGTCACGGTCGGGGAGAGCATCGCCTCGCCGCCGGCGACCACGTGCACGGCCCGGGCGAGGTCCTGCGGCGGGGTGTCCTTGAGCAGGAACCCGCTGGCCCCGGCCTCGAGCGCCTGGAAGACGTACTCGTCCATGTCGAAGGTGGTCAGCATGATGATCTTCGGCGCGCCGGTCAGCGCGGTGACCGCCTTCGTCGCCGCGATCCCGTCGAGGGTGGGCATGCGCACGTCCATCAGCAGCACGTCGGGCCGGTGCTTCTGCACCAGCGGCACCGCCTCGGAGCCGTCGGCCCCCTGACCTACCACCTCGATCCCCGGATCGGCGCCGAGGATCATCGCCAGCCCGGCCCGGACCAGGGAATCGTCGTCGATCAGTCCCACGCGCGTCACGTCGCCGTCGGCCACGGGATCACCGCCCTCACTTCGAATCGTCCGTCGTCGGTCGGGCCCGAGGTGATGGACCCGCCCGCATGGGTCACCCGCGTCTCGATGCCGGACAGGCCCATCCTGGCCCCCGGCAGATCCGTCGTGAACCCCTTGGGGAGCACATTACTGACCTCGATCACGAGGTCGGTGCCGGGCTCGCCGATCAGCGCCACCCGGGCCCGGGTGTGCACGGCGTGCTTGTGGATGTTGGTCAGGCCCTCCTGGACCACGCGGAAGGCGGTGCGCGCCAGGGGATCGGGGACCGGGTCGTCGATGAAGTCGAACAGGTCCACCGACACCCCCGCCTCCTGCGAGGTGGTCACCAGGCGCCGCACGTCCTCCCAGGTGGGCTGCGGGGCCAGCGGCGCCTGCTCCTCGTCCCCGCGCAGCACCCCCAGCACCTCCCGCAGCTCGGACAGCGCCGTGGTCGCGGTGCCGCGGATCAGGGAGGCGGACTGCTGGACCTGCTCGCGGCCCATGTCGGGGTTCACCTCGAGCGCCCCGGCCTGCAGGGCGACCAGGGAGATCTTGTGCGCGACGATGTCGTGCATCTCGCGGGCGATGCGGGTGCGCTCGGCGCGTCGGGCCTGCTCCTCGGCCGCGGCCCGTCCGGACTCGGCCTGCTCGGCCCGCTCCCGCAGCTCTGCCAGCAGCGCTCGCCGCACCGCCGTGTAGAGGCCGATCGAGGTCGACGCGGCCACGACCAGCGTGGTCAGCACGATCGTCATCAGGGCCGCCTCGGGCTGGTCGCCCATCAGCAGCAGCGGGGTGAGCGTGGCGGTGCCCGCTGCGAGCAGCGCGAACAGCAGCGTCAGCACGCGGTTCGGGCAGCGGGTGGAGAAGGTGTACGTGGCGATGATCAGCACGGTGATCGAGCCCGAGAAGGCATTGGCGATCTGCACCAGCGGCAGCAGCCACGGCCAGTGCCGGTGCCGGGCGAGCAGCGCGACGCCCAGAAGCAGCGCGATGACGCCCTGCCAGCGGCCGATCGCGGAGGTGGCGAGCAGCGTCGTCGCCGCCGCCTCCGCGGCGACGGCGACGACGATCAGCCCTTCCTGCCAGCGACGACGGGCGGGCGCTCCTGGGTGGTCCACCCGGTCACTGTAGCGGCGCATACGGGCCGCGCCGCCGCTCGGGACGGGGTCGGCGACCATCGTCGGACGGGGACCGTCAAGGAGCCGACGTTCGTCGCCCGCGCACGGACCCGTGGTCGCTGTCGCCGCGCCGCGGCGGGGGAGGAGCGTGAGGCCATGACCTCCACCACCGCCACCGCCCCGACCCTCGAGGTGCGTGCGCTGAGCAAGCGCTACGGCGCCCGCGCCGCCGTCGACGCCCTCTCCTTCTCCTGCAGCCCCGGCACGGTCACCGGCTTCCTCGGCCCCAACGGGGCGGGGAAGTCCACCACCCTGCGGATCCTCACCGGTCTCGCGGAGGCCGACGACGGCATGGCCCTGATCGGCGGCCGCCGCTACCGCGCGCTGGAGAATCCCGCCCGCACCGTCGGCGTGATGCTCGATGCGCGCGCTCTCCACGGCGGCCGCACCGGGATCGAGACCCTGCGCCTGACCGCCCGCACCCTCGGCATGCCGCGCGACCGCGTCGAGGAGGTGCTCGAGACCGTCGGCCTCGAGCAGGCCGCGACCAAGCGCGTTGGCGGCTACTCCTACGGCATGCGCCAGCGGCTCGGGATCGGCGTCGCGCTCATGGGCGACCCCTCGGTGCTCGTGCTCGACGAGCCCGCCAACGGCCTGGACCCCGAGGGGATCCGCTGGATGCGCCGCCTGCTGCGCTCCTTCGCCGACGCCGGCGGCACCGTGCTCCTCTCCAGCCACCAGCTGCGCGAGGTCGAGGCGACCGTGGACCGGCTGGTGGTGATCTCCGAGGGGCGCCTGGTGCGCGAGGGCCCGCTCGAGGAGCTCACCGCCGTGACCGGCACCCGCGTTGCCGCGCTGGACCAGGCGGCGCTGCGCCGTGCCCTGGACGCGCACGGCATCGCCTTCGAGCTGCGCGCCGGCGGCGAGCTCGCCGTCAGCCTCGCCCCCGAGGACATGGGCCGCCTCGCCCTGCGCGAGCAGCTCGTGCTCACCTCCCTCGGCGCGGGCGCCGGCACCGGCCTGGAGGAGGTGTTCTTCGCGCTGACCGGGCACGAGGAGCCCTCCGCCGACGAACTCGCCCCCGCCCTCTGACCTCCGCCCTCCGACCGCCAGGAGACCCTCGTGCGACCCGACGTCGACCTGCGCGCCTTCCTCGACACCCGAGGCGCGAAGATCCTGCTGACCCTGTCCCTGCTCGCCGTGGCCGGCTTCGCCGCGCTCGGCGGCCTGATCCAGCCCGCGCTCGTCCCCGACGGCACCGCCGATCTCGAGATGACCTTCTTCGTGGTCTCGCTGCCGCTGACCCTGATCATCCCTGCGCTGACCGTGTGGATCACGGCGAGGGAGTGGTCCGACGGCTCGATCCAGATCACCCTCCTGCAGCGCCCCGGACGCCTCGCCGTCCTGGCCTCCAAGGCGATCGCGGCGCTGGTGGTGTTCGTCGCGCTGGCGGCGGTGAGCATCGTCCTGGCCGCCGCGAGCACCTTGATCGGCGGGGAGCTGATCGGCGAGGGCGCGCTGCTCTCGAGCATCGAGGGGGTGCTGACCACGCAGCTCGCGAACCTCGGTGCGACCTTCCTGTTCTCCCTCGCGATGGGCATGCTGCTGCAGTCCACCGTGCTGGGCCTGGTCGCCGCGATCGGCATCCCCTTCGTCATCGGGACCGCCTCGAACCTGGCCATGGCCTTCGGCTCGCAGACCCTGGCGGACGTCATCGCCGCGGTGGACCTCTCCGGCGCCTCGCTCGCCCTGGCGAACGGGGAGGCCGGCGCGTTCGAGCTGCTGCCGCTGGTCCTGCTCGTCCTGCTCCCCGCCGCGCTCGGGGCGCGGAGGTGGCGCCACCGCGAGATCGGCTGAGGGCGGACGCTCCGCCGGGGCCGGACGCTCTGCGGACGATGACGGGGCCCTGACGTCGGGAGATCGGCGGTGAAGCGTCCTAGGATGGCCGGGCCCCACGGATGCTTCCCCCCATGGACAAGGACCCCGCATGACGCCCTTCCCCGGCACTCGACGCCCCCTCGCCCGCCTCGCCGCCGCGGCCGCCGTCGCGACGATGCTCCTGGCGGGGTGCACGGAGGGAGCCGCTCCGGAGGAGGACGCCCCGGCCGGCAGCGAGGCGAGCGACTCCGGCGGCGCGGACGAGGACTCCGCTGACGAGGGCCCGGCCCTCGAGGAGTCCGGGACCTCCGCGGCGGTCGACCTGCCGACGGACCCGGCCGAGGACCCCGCCTACGAGGCCTACTACTCGCAGCAGATCGAGTGGGGCCCCTGCGAGGACGTGGACGCCGAGGGCGCCGAGTGCGGGACGATCACGGTGCCGCTGGTCTGGAACGACCCCGAGGCCGGGGACATCGAGATCGCCGTCGGCCGCCTCGCCGCCGACGGCGAGTCGAAGGGCTCGCTCGTGACCAACCCGGGCGGCCCCGGCGGCTCGGGCGTGAACTTCCTGCCGTCGGCGGAGATCCTGATCTCCCCCGAGGTGCGCGCGAGCTACGACGTCATCGGCTTCGACCCCCGCGGCGTGAACCGCTCGGAGGGGATCGAGTGCCTCGACGACGCGGAGACCGACGAGTACCTCGCCGCGACCGGGGACCCCGCAGCGGAGGACGCGAGCGCGCTCGCCGAGGAGTGGGGTGCGCGCGTGGCCGAGGCCTGCGAGGCGAACTCCGGCGACGTCCTGCCCTATCTCGACAGCTACTCCGCGGCCCGCGACATGGACGTGCTGCGCGCGGCGCTCGGCGACGAGGAGCTCGACTATCTCGGCTACTCCTACGGCACCTATCTCGGCGCGAGCTACGCCGAGCTGCACCCCGAGCGGGTGGGTCGCTTCGTCCTGGACGGCGCGATCGACCCCGACATGTCCATGGACGAGTTCTCCGCCGGCCAGGCCGAGGGCTTCGAGCACGCGACCGAGGCGTTCCTGGCCCGCTGCCTGGAGGCCGGCGACTCCTGCCCCTTCCGCGGCGACGAGGCCGAGGCGAAGGAGCAGCTGCTGAGCTTCTTCGAGAGCGTGGACGAGACCGCGCTGGACACCGGCGACCCGGAGCGGCCGCTGACCGGGGCCCTCGCCCGCTCCGCGGTGCTGACGCTGCTGTACGACGACGCGCAGTGGGAGTACGGACGCGAGGCGCTCGCCGCCGCGATGAACGGCGACGGCTCCCAGCTGCTGTACATCGCGGACCTCTCCTCCGAGCGCCGCTACGACGGGACCTACCGCACCAACGCCGCCTTCGCGATCACGGCCGTGAACTGCCTGGACCACCCCGGGGTCGCCGACGAGCAGTGGGTCGAGCAGGAGGCCGAGCGCCTCGCCGAGGAGTTCCCGACCTTCGGCCCGATGCTCGGCGGGGACGGCTGCGCCCAGTGGCCCGAGGAGCCCGTGCGCGAGCCCGCGCCGATCACCGCCGAGGGCGCCGGCCCGATCCTGGTCGTCGGCACCACCGGCGACCCTGCCACCCCCTACGCCTGGTCGGAGGAGCTCGTCTCCCAGCTCGACGACGCGACGCTGCTGACCTACGAGGGGGAGGGCCACACCGCTTACGGCCGCTCGGGCGGGTGCATCGAGGAGCAGGTCGACGCCTATCTCCTCGAGGGCACCGTGCCCGCGGAGGGGCTGCGCTGCTGACGCGCGCGCGGCGCTCGACGACCCGGCGCTCCGCCGCGGACCGGCTGTGCCGACGAGCGTGACGCGGATCGCGCCGGGACGCTTTGCGCCTGGCCAGCCAGGTCACGTACAGTGAACCGGTCCGCCGCGCGTGCGCGACGATGCCGCCTTAGCTCAGTCGGTAGAGCGATTCACTCGTAATGAATAGGTCGCCGGTTCGATTCCGGCAGGCGGCTCCGGATCACGGGCCCGGCCCCCTCGGGGGCCGGGCCCGTTCTCGTCGGCGGGGGAGGAGCCGGCGTGGACGGCCCCGCTCGTTTTCTTGAGATTGTCCAGATAGAAGGCTAGGGTGGGGTCCATGACGACCACCGACCACACCTCCGCCCTGCGGAGCGCTGGCCTGCGCGTGACCGCTCCGCGGCTCGCGGCCCTGGCCGCGGTCGAGGCCCACCCGCACTCCGATGCGGAGGCGATCGCCCAGGCCGTGCGCGAGAACCTCGGCACGGTCTCCCGTCAGGCCGTCTACGACGTGCTCAACGCCCTCTCCGACGCCGAGCTGCTGCGACGCGTCTCCGTCGGCGGGCGCTCCATGCGCTACGAGATGCACCGCCACGACAACCACCACCACCTGGTGTGCCGCAGCTGCGGACGTCTCGAGGACGTCCCCTGCGCCGTCGGCGCCGCGCCCTGCCTGATCCCGCACGAGGATCACGGCTTCTCGATCGAGATGGCCGATGTCGTATATCGCGGGACCTGCAGCGACTGTCGCGAGCGCGAGGCCGCCACCCCCTGAACCCCCTGACCCGGCTCCGGCCGGACCAGGGTCCTTGACCGCCCACGACTGTCAGAACGTTTCGTCACGACCTGTCAGAAAGACCCGAGGAGAACTCCATGACCCATCTGGATCCCACGGCCCATCACGATTCGACGATCGCGTCGACCACCGAGTCCGGTGCGCCGCGCGAGTCCGACGCGAACTCGCTGAGCGTTGGCGCCGACGGCCCGCTGATGCTCCATGACGTCGCCCTGGTCGAGAAGCTCGCGCGCTTCGACCGCGAGCGCATCCCGGAGCGCAGCCCCCACGCGAAGGGCTCCGGCGCCTTCGGCGAGCTCGAGATCACCGAGGACGTCTCGAAGTACACCAAGGCAGGGCTCTTCCAGAAGGGCGCCAGGACCCCGATGCTGGCCCGCTTCTCCACCGTCGCCGGTGAGCTGGGCTCGCCCGACACCTGGCGGGACGTGCGCGGCTTCGCGCTGAAGTTCTACACCCAGGAGGGCAACTTCGACATCGTCGGCAACAACACCCCGGTGTTCTTCGTCCGCGATCCCATGAAGTTCCCCGACTTCATCCACTCCCAGAAGCGCACTCCCGACTCCGGCCTGCGCGACAACACCATGCAGTGGGACTTCTGGACCCTCTCCCCGGAGTCGGCCCACCAGGTCTCCTACCTCATGGGCGACCGCGGCCTGCCCAAGACCTGGCGCCACATGAACGGCTACTCCTCGCACACCTACATGTGGGTCAACGAGGCCGGCGAGAAGTTCTGGGTCAAGTACCACTTCCTCACCGAGCAGGGCCTGGAGTTCCTCACCAACGAGGAGGCCGACGAGATCGCCGGCACCGACGCGGACTACCACCGCCGCGACCTCTTCGAGTCGATCAAGAACGGCGACTTCCCCTCCTGGCGGCTCGAGGTGCAGGTCATGCCCTACGAGGACGCGAAGACCTACCGCTTCAACCCCTTCGACCTCACCAAGATCTGGTCGAAGAAGGACTACCCGCGCATCCCCGTGGGCCGCTTCACCCTGAACCAGAACCCGGTCAACCACTACGCGCAGATCGAGCAGGCCGCCTTCAGCCCCTCGAACCTGGTGCCCGGCACCGGCGTCTCCCCGGACAAGATGTTGCTGGGCCGCGTCTTCTCCTACCCGGACGCGCAGCGCAACCGCCTGGGCACGAACTTCAACCAGCTGCCCGTGAACCGTCCGGTCATCGCCACCAACTCCTACGACAAGGAGGGCGCGATGAACTTCTTCCACAGCGGTGATGCGCCGGTGTACGCGCCGAACTCCTTCGGCCGCTCCTACCAGGACGCGCAGGGCCCGGTCGACAACGGCTGGGAGGCCGACGGCACGCTGGTGCGCGCCGCCTACTCCCTGCACTCCGAGGACGACGACTTCGGCCAGGCGCACACCCTGGTCCGCGAGGTCATGAGCGAGGACGAGCGCCAGCGCCTGATCGACACGGTCGCCGGCGGCCTGTCCACCGTGATCGAGCCGGTGCTCTCCAACGCCTTCCAGTACTGGAAGAACATCGACCAGGAGGTCGGCGAGGCCATCGAGGCCAAGGTCAAGGCCGGTCATGAGGAGCAGATCCCCGGCGCGGACCCCGTCTCCGAGTGACTCTCGCGCGGGCGACCCCCTGAGCGGACCCGCACAGCGCAGCGGCCCGGTCCCTTCTCCGGAAGGGGCCGGGCCGCTGTCGTCGGCGTACGGGACGGCGTCGACGGACGGGGTCCGGCCGAGCGGCGTCCGTGGTCGGGCCGTGGGCGGCCCGAACCGGAGCTCAGACCACCAGCACGTCGCTGGGGGAGGAGAGCAGGAGCTTCTGCACGGTCAGGCCCAGCAGGTGGCGGGCGAGGTCGTTCTGACGGCGCACGCCGAGCACGAGCAGCTCGGCCCTCTCCTCCTCGACCACCTGCAGCAGGACGTCGGCGATGTCGTCCTCCGTGGTCTCCTGGCGGAAGGCGACGCGCACGGTGGTGCGGCGGAGCTCGTCACGGGCGATCTCGAGCTGCTGCTCGTCCGCGTGGCGGGGATCCTCCTCGACGCCCGCGCGCAGCACGTTGACCACCACCAGCGGCCCGCCGCGCTGCTCGGCCTCCTCGCGTGCCGCGGCCAGCGCCTTGAAGCCCACCTCGGTGGGGATGAATCCGACGACGACGGCCATCTGCTCTCCTGGCTGGGGTGCTCTCGGGCGGCGGCCGCGACCTCGGTGTGCGGCCTGGTGCGATCCTACTGGTCCCGGGACCGTGCCGAGGGACCGTCGGCCCGGCGCTGACCGGACAGCGCCTGGATCTCATCCATGATCCGGGCGGTCAGCAGGCGTCGGCGCGCCCCCTTGGAGGCGGAGGGGTCGATCTCCTCGAGGGTGATCGGGGTGCCCACTCGGATCGTCATCTCGCCGCGGCGGGGGATCAGGGAGGAGAACATGTGCTGGGTGCCCTTGAGCCCGACCGGGATCACGGGGCAGCCCGACTCGAGCGCGAGCCAGGCCGCGCCCTGCTTGCCCGGGTGCAGCAGTCCGTCCTTGGAGCGGTGCCCCTCGGGGTAGACGGCGAAGCCCTCACCGTTGCGCAGCACGTCGAGCCCGGCCTGCAGCGCGCCCTTGCCGGAGGAGAGCGCCTCGCGGTCCACCGGCACCGCGCCGACGGCGTCGAAGAACCAGCGCAGCACCGCGCCGTGCGGGCCCTTCTGCGTCCACAGCGACTCCTTGGCCACGAAGCGGATCGCTCGAGGCAGGACCACCGGGATCATGAAGCTGTCGATGTTGGCGAGGTGGTTCGAGGCGATCACGAAGCCGCCCTCGTGCGGCACGTTCTCCAACCCGCTGACCCGCGGGTTCCACAGCAGCCTCACGATCGGGCGCACGAATACCCGCGCACCGGTGTAGAAGCGTCCGACCACGGGTCCTCCTCAGGGTTCGATCAGCGCCCCACGATAGCGCCGCGGGCGTGTGCGACGGAGCAGCGTCCCTGTGATCGTCGTCCCTGCCCGTGTGGTAGAACAGGCGTGCGATCGCGCCCGGTCCAGGTGCGATGCCGGAGACGGCCCGGCGCCCGTCGTCCCGGCGGCGCAGCCGCCCCTCCCTGCCGAGCCCCCGAGGAGCCTGTCGATGCCGAAGATCCTGAACATCGCCGTGGTCGGCGCCGGAACCATGGCGCAGGCCGTGCACCTGCCGGTGCTGCGCCGGCGCTGGGACCGCTTCAGCGTGGCCGCGCTGGTGGACCACTCGCCCCGTCGGCGCCGCGAGGCCTCCGAGGTGTGGGGCATCGAGGAGGAGCGCCGCTACGAGACCGTCGCGGATCTCGTCGCCGCGGTGCGCGCCCGGACCCTCTCCCTGGACGGCGTGCTGCTGTCGACCGACGGCCTCCACGTCGACGACCTGCTCGCGATCGTGCGCCGGGGCCTCCCGGTGATGGTCGAGCCGCCGCTGGGCTATTCCGAGGAGGAGATCGCGAAGGTCGCCGAGTTCGAGCGGATCGCGGGACGGCGCCTGGTGATGCTGGCCCATCCCCAGCAGTACGACGACTCCGTGACCCGGATGTCCGAGCACATCGCGACCAAGGATCTGCGGATGGTGGATCACGAGGTCCTCATGCCCGCGAGCCAGCCCCTGTTCGGCCAGGCCCACGTCACCACCTCCTCCTACGACCTGCCCACGGAGCAGCGCACGGCACGGCGCAAGGCGCTCCAGGCCGCCGTCGAGGCGGGCACCGGCGACGGCGCCACCCAGCGCGACCGGGACCTGTACGTCAAGGGTCTGCTCACCGGCGTCGCCCATCAGATGGCGGTCACCGAGGCGGCCTACGGACCGATCGAGAAGCTCGTCGCGGTGCGGCACTGGCCCAAGGGGGTGATCCCCGGATCGATCGAGCTCCTCGGCGAGCTCGGCAGCGGGGCACAGGTGCGCCTGGTGTGGCACTACCTCCCCTTCGCGCCCGAGTACTCCGAGACTCTGCAGGTGCTCTCCGCCCGGCGCCGCATGCGCCTGGAGCTTCCCGCGCCCTCCCACGGCGACGCGCGCTCGACGGTCTCGCTGCGGGAGAAGAAGTCGGGCGTGGTCCAGGAGATCGCGACCACCGCGCCGAAGGGCTCGGCCGAGCTGATGTGGGAGGCCTTCCACGCCTTCGTCGAGAAGGGCGAGGCGCCGCTGGCCGGTGCCGCCGAGGCGCTGCGCCAGGTGGTGCTGCTGCGCGAGGTGCTCGCCACCATCGTGGAGGCCGACGGCCGCAGCCTCGAGGCAGAGCCGGAGGAGGCTGATGCGGCGACCGCTCCGCGGGCGGCGGAGCAGGACGATGCGGAGCAGACCGACGCGGTGCCCGCGGCCGCGACCGTCGAGGTCGAGCTGCCCGGCACGGAGCCCGCGCCCGAGACGCTCGAGCAGCCCGCGGCGCCGAGCACGGAGGAGGTCGTCGACGCCTGGGCCGGCGGCGGCGAGGGCGGCCCGGCCGCGTCCGAGGACCCCGCCGTCCCTCAGGACCCGCGCCGCTGAGCCGCCGCGTCTGTCCAGGCGGTCCGCAGACCGTCGCCGGGAGCCCCCGTCGTCCCCTGCCGGGGAGGGCGGGGGCTCTCCGTGTCGGTGTGCCCACGTCCGGGCCCCGGACCGGTGGTCCGCGGCCCGGATCCGTCGCCCCGACGGGGGACGGGCGGGGGATGGACGGGGGACGGCGGGGGACACGCCGACGACACGCCCGCGACACGCCGGGGCGCGCGCGGGACACGCCGGGAGACACCTCACTCGGAGGGTTGTTCCGACCGCTCCGGGAGGGGTGCGGAGGGTGCCTGTCCACCGTCGTCGTCGGCCGCCCGGAGCACCGTCCACAGCGGGTTGTGCACGTATCAGCGGTGCTCGCACGGGAGGCGGCCGCTCCGTCCCCAGCGAGCACCCCTCCATCCACATGCTGTCAACATCGCATTGTGGATGACACTCCTGTAACTCAGTACATCTTGTGGTCGTCGCGCCGAGTCACCACTAGGTGTAGTGTTGACGTTGTCGCGGCGCACAGGGCTCCTGCGGGAGCCCATAGCCTCGCGACACGGTCCTCGGACCTCCTGAACATCTCCTTCTCGCCCCTGTCCTGCGCCTCGGCGCGACGCTCCTGAAAGGCACTTCCCTTGGACATCACCGTGTACTCGAAGCCCCTCTGCGTGCAGTGCGATGCCACCAAGCGCGCGCTGAACAAGGCGGGCGTCGCCTACGACGTCGTCGACATCACCGAGGACGCCGACGCGCTCGCGAAGGTGAAGTCCCTCGGCTACGTCCAGGCGCCCGTCGTCATCACGGGCGAGGACCACTGGTCGGGCTTCCGCCCCGACAAGATCAAGGCGCTCGCGGGCGTCGGTGCCGAGCAGCGCCGCACCGCCGCGATCTGAGAGGCCGGGGAGGCGTCGGCGTGACCCGTCTCGTCTACTTCTCCTCGGTGTCCGGCAACACCAAGCGCTTCGTCGAGAAGCTCGGCCTGCCGGCCCATCGGATCCCGCTCTACCCCAAGGACGATCCCCTCGTCGTCGACGAGGACTTCGTCCTGCTGGTCCCGACCTACGGCGGGGGCAACGGCCGGGGCGCCGTGCCCAAGCAGGTCATCAAGTTCCTCAACGATGAACGCAACCGACGGCACATCCGCGGTGTGATCAGCACGGGGAACACCAACTTCGGGGAGGCCTACTGCTTGGCCGGGGACATCATCTCCGCCAAGTGCCAGGTCCCCCACATGTACAAGTTCGAACTGTTCGGCACTCCGCGCGATGTGACGCGGGTCCACGACGGATTGGAAGAGTTTTGGCGACACTGACCGAGATGCCCCCGGTCGAGCACAACAGGCAGCTCGACTACCACGCGCTGAACGCGATGCTGAACCTGTACGGCCCGGACGGCAGCATCCAGTTCGAGAAGGACCGCGAGGCCGCGCGGGAGTACTTCCTGCAGCACGTGAACCCCAACACGGTGTTCTTCCACTCGCTGCGCGAGAAGATGGACTACCTCGTCGAGAACAACTACTACGAGCCGGAGGTGCTCGAGCAGTACGAGTTCTCCTTCATCGAGTCGCTCTCCGAGCAGGCCTTCGCGAAGAAGTTCCGCTTCCCCACCTTCCTCGGCGCGTTCAAGTACTACACCTCGTACACGCTGAAGACCTTCGACGGCAAGCGGTACCTCGAGCGCTTCGAGGACCGCGTGGTGATGGTCGCCCTGACCCTCGCGCGAGGCGACGAGCAGCTCGCCCGCAACCTCGTCGACGAGATCCTCGACGGCCGCTTCCAGCCGGCCACCCCCACCTTCCTCAACGCCGGCAAGGCCCAGCGCGGCGAGCTCGTCTCGTGCTTCCTGCTGCGCATCGAGGACAACATGGAGTCCATCGGCCGCTCCATCAACTCCGCGCTGCAGCTGTCCAAGCGCGGCGGCGGTGTCGCGCTGCTGCTGAGCAACCTGCGCGAGTACGGTGCGCCGATCAAGCACATCGAGAACCAGTCCAGCGGCGTCATCCCCGTCATGAAGCTGCTCGAGGACTCCTTCTCCTACGCCAACCAGCTCGGCGCGCGTCAGGGCGCCGGTGCGGTGTACCTCAACGCCCACCACCCCGACATCCTGCGCTTCCTGGACACCAAGCGCGAGAACGCCGACGAGAAGATCCGCATCAAGACCCTGTCCCTCGGCGTCGTGATCCCCGACATCACCTTCGAGCTCGCGAAGAAGAACGAGCCGATGTACCTGTTCTCCCCGTACGACGTGGAGCGCGAGTACGGCAAGCCCTTCGCGGACGTGAACGTCTCGGAGGTCTACCACGAGATGGTGGACAACCCCCGCATCTCGAAGAAGAAGATCAAGGCCCGCGACTTCTTCCAGGTCCTCGCCGAGATCCAGTTCGAGTCCGGCTACCCGTACATCATGTTCGAGGACACCGTGAACCGCGCGAACCCCATCGCCGGCAAGGTCACCCACTCGAACCTGTGCTCCGAGATCCTGCAGGTCTCCACGCCCTCCACCATGAACGTCGACCTCACGTACGACGAGATGGGCCGGGACATCTCGTGCAACCTCGGCTCGCTGAACATCGCCAAGGCGATGGACTCCCCGGACTTCGCCCAGACCATCGAGACCGCGATCCGCGGCCTCACCGCGGTCTCGGACACCTCCGACATCGAGTCCGTGCCCACGATCGCCGAGGGCAACCGGAAGTCCCACGCCATCGGCCTCGGCCAGATGAACCTCCACGGCTATCTCGCCCGGGAGCGGGTGTTCTACGGCTCGGAGGAGGGCATCGACTTCACCAACATGTACTTCTACGCGGTCACCTATCACGCGATCCTCGCGTCGATGAAGCTCGCGAAGGAGCGCCAGGAGAAGTTCTACGACTTCGAGAACTCGAAGTACGCCACCGGCGAGTACTTCCAGAAGTACACCGAGCAGGTGTGGGAGCCGGCGACCGACAAGGTCCGCGAGCTGTTCGCGAACTCGAACGTGCACCTGCCCACCCAGGACGACTGGAAGCAGCTGCAGGCCGAGGTCGCCGAGCACGGGATGTACAACGCCTACCTGCAGGCCGTGCCGCCCACCGGCTCGATCTCGTACATCAACCACTCCACCTCCTCGATCCACCCGATCGTCTCCAAGATCGAGATCCGCAAGGAGGGCAAGATCGGCCGGGTGTACTACCCCGCGCCGTACATGACCAACGACAACCTCGAGTACTACGAGGACGCGTACGAGATCGGCTACGAGAAGATCATCGACACCTACGCCGCGGCCACGCAGCACGTGGACCAGGGCCTGTCGCTGACGCTGTTCTTCAAGGACACCGCCACCACGCGCGACGTCAACCGGGCGCAGATCTACGCCTGGCGCAAGGGCATCAAGACCCTGTACTACATCCGCCTGCGCCAGATGGCGATCGAGGGCACCGAGGTCGAGGGCTGCGTCAGCTGCATGCTGTGACGGCCTGACCCGCATCGAGCGGCCCGTTCCCGGAGAGATCCGGGGACGGGCCGTTCGTCGTCGTGGGGCGGTGCTGCGGGCGGAGAGGCCGCGGCGGGCTCAGGACCTCAGGGGTGACTCTGCGAGTCCACGGATCGTGAGGACTTCAGCGCCGCGGCGTGAGCAGCGCGAAGATCGTGCGGGAGATTCCTGTCGGGTCGCTTCCTACGAGAGTGGTGCTCAGTGCGCCTCGCTCGACCCGCAGGTAGCGTCCTCGGAGCATGAGCGCCTCGAAGGTCCGATCCTGACGACTCACGCGGAGGGCGCGGACTGGAGCGTCCTCGAGCTCTGGGTCCTCGGCGGTCGGAAGTGCACGAGCGATACGCCTCATCTCGGCCCAGCCACGTGAGCGCTCCTCATCGTCGGTGGTCCAGAGCCGGTCGAGGACTTCGGGGGGAGCAGCCAGTCGATGTTCGTCGTCGAGGGGCTCGACCGGGGCCAGACCCAGCAGGCGCATCATCACGCCGGGGAGGATGGGCGTGAGGAACACTGCGATCTCGTCCCGTCGGGCGCTCGCCCTGCTGCGTCGCAGCGCCCCGACACGGGAGAGGACGATCTCGTGTCGGTGGTACAGCGGGTCACCGCTGAGCTCCAGGGTGAGGCTGCCGCGTGGGTCGGACAGGATCTGATGCGCCATGGTGACGAGACGCGCGTCGAGCTGATGTGAGCCCTCGAACTGCGCACCGGCGGTGAGAGCCTCCAGGACGTCGTCCGTCGCGTCCGAGTCGACTCCGAGGACCATCGGTGACGTCGGGTCGTAGTGGATCATGAGGTCGTCTCGTCCTCCAGCGTCCAGGATTCGGCGATGGAATCGAGCAGATCGCCGTGGACAGCATCGATCATCGGCAGTGTGGTGAGGGTCAGCGTGAGGCCGCGATGGTTGACCAGGCGTGACCACTGGCGTGTCAGCACGGTGGTGCCGCCCTGATTGGTCATGACGGAGGACCTGTACCAGGTGGGGGTGCGGTCCCTTTCGAGAGCACGGTCCTCGAGCACCTGCAGATCGGGGAGGGAGGCGAGCTGTCGAGCGCGGGCCTCGCTCTGCCAGGTACGCAGGTCGAAGTCTGCAGGCAGGTCCTGGCTCAGCACGACAGCGTTCGTCGCGATGGCCGGACTCAGGGTCCGGTCGTCGGAGAACACGGCGAGGACTTCTGCGCGCATCTCCTCTGTCACCTCGACCCACGAGGCGGGAAGCGTGAGTGACATGCTGGGCGATGCTCCAGTGGGGTCATGGACCATTGCGGAGCGGGTCTGCGCAGTCATGGGGTGAGTCTAGGTCTTCGTATGTGGAATCGAAGTGGGTCAGTCGAGGATGGCGTCGATGACGGCGTCCCCGGCCGCGGCGCCGAAGTAGCTGCCGATCACATCCCCGATCACGCCGCCGGCGATCACTCCGGCCCCGCCTCCGGCGAGAGCCCCGGGGACGCTGCCGGTGACGGCGCCGATCCCGGCGCCGACGAGGGTGACGGCGCCGGCGCCGATCGCACCGCCGATGAAGCTGCCAGCCATGGACCCGACGAAGTTCGCACCGCCGTCGAGGGCCGCCCGTCCCAGTCGCTCCCAGAAGGGGCGATCCGGCTCGGAGTTCCACCGCTCCACACCGGCCATGAGACCCGTGAAGGCATCGCCGATCATGGGGATGAACCGCGGCACGGCCCCCTTGCCCCAGGCTACGTCGCCGAATCGCTTCGCCCAGCTGTGCACCGTCGAGACGATCCCACCCGCGCTGTCGACAGGCTCCGGCTTGACCGTCTCAACGAAGTTGTCCCATACCTCTCCGAAGAAGTCGCCGACCCCGCCGAAGAAGTCGCCGACCCCCTCGAAGAAGTCACCGATCGCCTCTGCGACCCCGGCGGTCGCGCTCGAAGCGGTGTCCTGCTCCTGGACGTGTTCGGACAGCTCCCGGGCACGGGTGTCGAGCCCGTCGATAGTGGAGGAGACCCGCGACAAGATGTCACTGCGGAACGACTGACCGAAGGAGTCGGCATCGCTCCCGACCCACTGTGCACCGACGATGCTGTCGACGAGCGAGCTCAGGCTGTCGAACCGCTCGCGCAGCGTGTCGGCGCGCTCCGTCAGGAGTCCGCCGAAGTCGTCGACCTCTGCGGTGTCCATCCCCATGAAATCTGCCATCGTGCTCCCCATCCCAGGTCGTCGTATGAAATGACCGTAGCCGAGCGATGATCCGGGGGCGATGGGGAGAACTCCCCGTCGGCGCGAGGAGTCTGCGTGCAGACCCGTGCGACCATGGGCGCATGTCGATGGATGTCGCGATCTCCTTCCTGATGGGCCTGGTCGTGGCCGGAGCAGGAGCGGCGCTGCTGCTCCTCGCGGCATGGTTCCGCTGGGGCCGGTCGACGGCGGCCCGTCGATGGGCACGACGAATCCACATCGATCAGGCCGCCAACTACGCCGCCGTGGAGGCCCTCGCGCTGGCGTGGACGCCGATGATCGCGCAGACCCTTCTCCTCGCAGCGCCGGCGATCCCGCTCGTGGCCCTGCTCGGTCGCGGTTCGGAGGCGGCGAGCACGGTGATCGGGGTGCTGGTGATCGTCGAGCTGGTCCTCTGGATGGCCATGCTCCTGCTGACCGTCTATCGCTGGATACTGCCCCTGTGGATGTACCCGGCCTGGCTGCGGGAGACCCGCCGTGCCGAGGTCGAGCACCTCAAGGCGCAGCGAGGCCGTCGCCGCTGAGCCGGAGGCGGCCTCAGCGCGTCGCCGGCGTCTGGTCGATCTTCCCGTAGGTCATCCGGCGCAGCAGCCTCTCGGCCGGGCCGCGCATCCCGCGCGCTCCCATCCACGCCGCGATCGGCAGCGACACCAGCCACACCGCGAACGCGATCGCGAGCGCCGGGGCGGTGGAGAGCGTGCCGCCGAGACCCAGCCCCCACGAGGCCATCAGCGGCGCGAGCAGCAGCGACTGGAACAGGTAGAAGGTCAGCGAGCGCTGCCCGACCGCGGCGAGGGTCCGCTCGAGGACGCCGAGGTCGCGGCTGCGGTCCGGTGCGCTCTCTTCGCGGGGCACGCCGTAGGCGCGCTCGGCGGGGGAGAGGTCCCGGTCGGCCGACGGGTCGGGTCGATGCGCCTCGTCGGCGGGCTTTCGGCCTTCGAGGCGCAGGGCGAGCAGCCCGAACAGGGCCGCGTAGCCGATCCCGCAGGCGATGCCGGTGAGCGAGGTGAGCCCCGTCAGCATCCACGGCGCCGCGGCGGGCAGCTCGTAGAGGTCGAGGATCGCGGCCGCCTCCGGCGCGCCGCCGAGCCAGCCGATCGCGATGCCGATCACCGCGGTGCGCCGCAGCAGGCGCACGTGACGCCACGGCTCGTCGAGGATCCGTCGGCGGGCCGCGAGCCAGCCCAGCAGGATCGGCAGCGGCGCCCCCATCAGCGCTGCGAAGGGCAGCGCCACCGCCCACAGCCCGAGCCGATACAGCACCGAGACGAGATAGGGGGTGTCGTAGGCGACGGGGCGGACGAAGCCGGTGCCCATGTCCGTCGCCGCCATCTCGGCAGTCACCTCGGCCGGCACGAAGTACGTCAGTGCCACGCCGCTGAACATGCTGAACAGTGCGAACAGCGCCATCACCGCCGCGAGCACGATCACCCAGATGCGCAGGGTGCGGGAGCGTCGGCCGAAGAACCACCACACCAGCACCAGCGCGCTGACCGCGTACACCCCGAGGATGTCCCCGTAGAACAGCAGCGCCGCGTGCAGTGCCCCCAGCAGCAGCATCGCCCAGTGGCGACGGCGCATCATCACCCGCACCGCGCCGGGGGCGAGGCCGCGGTCGATCCGCGAGCGGTAGAACTGCACCATCCCGTAGCCGAACAGGAACGCGAACAGCGGCATCGCCCGGTGATCCACCGCGACCGTCATCACCGCCTGCGCGATCGAGTCCAGCGGCCCGTCGGCCGGGATGTGCGGGGTGCCGCCGACGGGCTCCGAGGATCGCCACAGGTACCAGGAGACGTTGGCCACCGCGATCAGCGCGAGCATCAGCCCGCGCGCGACATCGGGGGCGAGGGATCGGGGCGGCGCTGACGAGGGGTCGGGAGCGTGCGCGGAGACGGGAGCGGAGGTCACGGCAGGGCCTTCCGGAGCGGCGGACGTCGTGCCCGTCACACTAGTGCGCAGGCGCCCGCACGCCCCACGACGAAAGTCATGGATCGGGCTCTCGATCGGTGGTGGGAAGCACCTCTCCGAGGCGGGCCGGAGGGCGCCGGGCGAGCCTTCGATGCCTAGACTGGAGGGCACACGACGACGACCCTTGAGGAGCAAGTGAGGCTGCGGTGAACGACCACCTGAAGACGACGGTCCAGGCGATCAACTGGAACCGGATCCCGGACCCGAAGGACCAGGAGGTCTGGGACCGCCTGACCGGCAACTTCTGGCTTCCCGAGAAGGTGCCGCTGTCCAACGACGTCCAGTCCTGGAACCGTCTGACCGAGTCCGAGCAGCAGCTGGTGATGCGCGTGTTCACGGGCCTGACCCTGCTGGACACGGTGCAGGGCACGGTGGGCGCGGTCTCTCTGATCCCCGACGCGATCACGCCCCATGAGGAGGCGGTGTACACCAACATCGCGTTCATGGAGTCCGTGCACGCGAAGTCGTACTCCCAGATCTTCTCGACGCTGTCGAACACCAAGCAGATCGACGAGGCCTTCCGCTGGAGCGAGTTCAACGAGCCGCTGCAGAAGAAGGCGAACATCGTCATGGACTACTACCAGGGCGACGACCCGGAGAAGCGCAAGGTCGCCTCGACCCTGCTGGAGTCCTTCCTGTTCTACTCCGGCTTCTACCTGCCGATGCACTACTCCAGCCGCGGCGAGCTGACGAACACGGCGGACATCATCCGCCTGATCATCCGCGACGAGGCCGTGCACGGCTACTACATCGGCTACAAGTTCCAGAAGGCCGTGGAGAAGGCCGACGCCGCCCGCCAGGCGGAGCTGAAGGACTACACCTTCTCGCTGCTCATGGAGCTGTACGACAACGAGGAGGAGTACACCGAGGACCTCTACGACCCGGTCGGCTGGACCGAGGAGGTCAAGACCTTCCTGCGCTACAACGCGAACAAGGCGCTGATGAACCTCGGCTACGAGGCCCTGTTCCCGCAGGACCAGGTCGAGGTGAACCCCGCGATCCTCGCCTCGCTCTCCCCGAACGCGGACGAGAACCACGACTTCTTCTCCGGCTCCGGCTCGAGCTACGTCATGGGCAAGGCCGTCGAGACCGAGGACGACGACTGGGACTTCTGAGCCCCGGCCGCCTCGGAGGCCCGGAGACGCAGCACGCTGCCTCTCCGGGCCTCCTGCCATCCGCCTGCGCGGGGGTCGACCCGCTGCTGCAGGCCCTGTTCCGAGCCGTCGATCCGCGTCGGCGAGGCCTCGCGATCGTGCACGACCCGATCGCGGTGCGGGAGGATCCGGCGGCGACCTGGTGCTGGCTCGTGCCGCTGAAGTCCGTGCCCGATCGGTACGTGCCGTGAGCGCCGGTCTCCCTGCCGACATGCTGCGTCTGCATCCCGTCACGGACGACGCCGACCGGGTCCTCGCCGCCCACGTCGCCGACGTGGTGGGCGTGCAGCCCGACGGGATCAGGGTGGGGCGGCACTGCCCGTCCTGCGGCGCGGTCTCCCACGGCCGGCCCTGGGCGCGGGTCGTGGGTACAGCCGACGGGGGCACGGGGACCTGGGGCAGGGCGGACGGGCGGGCGACCGCAGGGCGAGGCGCTGCCACGAGCCCGCGTCCGGTGCTCGGCGTGAGCCTTTCCCGCTCGGGCCCGCATCTGCTCACCGCCGTGCGCGTCGGCGGCGGGATCGGGGTGGACCTCGAGGAGATCGCGGCGGTCGACCGCGGCTGGGACCCCGCCCTCGTGCTGCACCCGGCGGAGGTCGGCCAGGACCGCACCGCCGAGGGCCGGGCCCTGATCTGGGCCGGCAAGGAGGCGGTGCTCAAGCTCCTCGGCACCGGGCTGCGCACCCCGATGTCCGAGGTGCGCCTCGCGGAGCATGATCTGCGCGAGGTGGAGGCGCCGGCAGGGTTCGTGGCGCAGGTGGCGCTGGCGCAGGAGTGACCGCGCCCCGCCGTCAACTGCGAGGGAACAGAGACCGCAGCCCCCGATGGGTCGGCTCGCGAGAGACCGGCTGATCGGTGAGCTCCGGCAGCTCCTCGTCGTGGAGCCACGCGGCGAACAGGTCCGTGAGGTCCTCGCCGCTCTCGCGCGCGGCATGCTCCTCGAACATCTCTGTGGTCACCGAGCCGCCGAGGTTCTGCGCCAGCCACGACCGGATCAGCGGGAAGAACGTCTCGTCGCCCACGCGGCGGCGCAGGGCGTGCAGGGCCAGGGCGCCGCGCTTGTACAGCCGGTCGTCGAACATCAGCTCCGGACCGGGATCGGCGACCAGCAGGTCCTCGGGCAGCTCCGCGAGCGCCGCGTGGTGGTGGCGAGCCTCCTCCTCGACGGTGGAGCGGCCGGTCTCCTCCGCCCACAGCCATTCGCTGTAGCAGGCGAAGCCCTCGTGCAGCCAGATGTCCTGCCACCGCTCGAGGGTCACGGCGTTGCCGAACCACTGGTGGGACAGCTCATGGGCGATCAGCCGCTCCGCCTCCCAGTCCTCGGCCAGGTGGTTGCGGCCGAAGGTGGACAGCGCCTGGGACTCCAGCGGGATCTCCAGCTCGTCCTCGGTGATCACCGCGGTGTAGGAGGGGAAGGGGTAGGGGCCGTACATGCGCGTGAAAAGCTCGAGCATCTCGGGCTGCCGGGCGAAGCCCGGCGCGAGCTCCTTCGCGCCCACCCCGGCGGGCACCAGGGAGCGCACCGGCACCGACGCCCCACGGTGCGGCACCTCGGTGTACCGGCCGATCTGGACCGTGGCGAGATAGGTCGGCATCGGTACGTCCTGGCGGTAGCTCCAGGTGGTGGCGTTGCCCTTGCGGCGCTTGCCCTCCAGCTCGCCGGAGACGGCGACGTGATAGGCGGGGTTCGCGGCCAGGCTGATCTCGTAGACGGCCTTGTCGTCGGGGCGGTCGTTGCAGGGGAACCAGGAGGGGGCGCCGTGAGGCTGGGCGGCGACGATCACCCCGTCCTCCAGCTCCTCCCAGCCGGTCGGCCCGTGCAGGCGCGAGCGGACCGGGCGCGGCTTGCCGCCGTAGCGCACCTCGACAGTGGCCTCCTGCCCCGCGGTGAACGAGGACTTCACGGTGAGGTCGCCGCCGTGGTGGCTGTGCTTGATCGGCTTCCCGTCGAGCTGCACGGAGGAGACCTGCAGGCCGTAGAGGTCCAGGTGCAGCGCGCCGGTGTCCTCGTGCACCTGGCAGCTCAGGGTCGCGGTGCCGTCCAGACGGTTCGTCTCGACCTTGTAGGCGAGGTCGAGCGCGTACCGCTGCACGGAGTAGGAGGCGTCGCCGTGCCCCGGGAGATAGGGGTCGCTGCCCGGTCGGGTGGTGCTCATGCGCGCTCCTCCATGTGCTCGCGCTCGCGCGCGTCGTCCTCGTCGTCGTGCTCGTCGGCGGTGCCGTCCAGCGGGGCGTCGTCGTCGGCCCAGGGGCCGATCGGGTTGCCGGTCCAGCGGGTCCCGGTCGGCACGCGCTCGCCGTGATCCCGCGGTGTTCCCTCTCCGATCCCGCAACGCTCCCTCTGCGGAGGGGCGGACGCGCGCGGACCAGCGGAGGGGCCGAGCGGCAGGGGACGATTCATGGGAGGCGGCCGGACCGGGAAGGCAGTACCGGATCAACGCTCCGACCGATGGGTCGGTCGCGAATGCCGGAACATGAATGCACAGAGCGTTACATTGGATACGCACACCCTTCCCCGATCTCAAGGAGTTTCACCATGGGACTCATCGGTCTGATCATCTCCTGGCTGATCATCGGCGCGATCATCGGGCTCCTCGCCCGCGCCGTCATGCCCGGCAAGCAGAGCATGGGCCTGGGCATGACCATCGTCCTCGGCGTCATCGGCGCGATCGTCGGCGGCTTCATCGGCAGCCTCTTCGGCGGCGACGGCATCTCGGGAATCATGAACAACCCGTGGAGCATCGGCACGATCCTGCTCGCCGTGATCGGCGCGATCGTCGTCATGGTGATCTACGGACTCGCGACCAAGAACCGCGCCTGATCCCTGGGGGCGCGGCCTGTCCGCGCCCTACCTCCGCCGCGCCGTCCCGGGACCCCGGGGCGGCGCGGCGCCGTTCGTGGAGGGGAACGCGGGAAATCCCCGCACCGATGGGCGAGGCTGAGGGCATGACCTCCACCGACCCGCAGGCCACCGCATCCCCGGTGATCACCGCCGATCTCACACGCGCCGGTCGCGCTCTCGCCCAGGTCTCCGCCGCCGTGCTCGCGGCGCGCACGGGACTGGAGGCGGAGGACGTCCTCGCCTTCGAGCGCGGCCGCCAGGACCTCGACGAGGAGCGCCAGGAGATCCTGCGCGCAGGCCTCGAGGAGCTCGGCGTCGAGTTCCTCCCGGCCGACGACGAGGCCGGCGTCGGCCACGGCGTGCGCCAGAAGTTCAACCCCCGCACCGCCAGGCGCATCGAGAACTGGGAGAACGAGGGCGGCCCCGCTCTCGAGGACGACATCTGAGCCGCCCGGCGGGAGGCCGTCACAGCGGCACGTCGGCCGTGCGACGGCCGGTGACCTCAACGGTGCGCCGCCCCGCGGACCAGCGGGCCGTGTCCTCGCGCAGGTCCTCGAGGTCCGAAGGGGCCACCAGCACGGTGAGCAGCGCGGCGCGTGCCCCGTACTCGGTGGGCTCCACCGCCGCGCCGCGGGCGGCGGCCCAGATGCGCACCGCGTTCTCCGCGATCCCCGCATCGACCGGCGGCACCTCGATCCGCGCCTCCAGCAGCTCCGTGCGCCGCAGCAGCGTCGCCGCGGCGACGGCCTGCTCGACGCCGGCGGTGTAGGCGCGCACCAGCCCGCCCGCCCCGAGCTTCACCCCGCCGAAATAGCGGATCACGATCGCGAAGACGTCCACGAGATCGGCGTGCAGCAGCGACTGCAGCATCGGCATGCCCGCAGTCCCGGAGGGCTCCCCGTCGTCGTTGCTGCGATGGACCTCTGCCCGTTCGGCCGTCTCCTCGAGCACGAGGGCGGTGCAGTGGTGGCGGGCGCCCGGATGCTCGGCGCGGGCGGCACGCAGCAGGGCGTCGGCCTGCTCGACCTCGCCGACCCGGTGCAGCCGGGTGAGGAAGCGGGACTTCTTCTCCACCAGCTCGGTCTCGACATCGGCGGCGAGGACGAGGGGAGAGTGCATGCAGGCGAGTCTAGGCGTGCCGGTCACGGCATGTGCCTGCCGGTCGGGGCCCCCGCCGGATAGCCTGTCGGTGTCGTCGGGGGTCGGCATCCGCTCCTCGTGACCGTCCCACTGCGCGATCCCCCCAGGAGCATCCCGTGACACAGCCGCCCTCATACTCCGGTCCGCTCGCCCCGCCGCCCGGCGGAGGCTGGAACCAGCCCGGCCCGCAGCCCGGTGGCGCGCCCCAGCCCGGCGGCTGGAACCAGTCCGCGGCCGCCCCGGCGAAGAAGCCGTCGAAGGCGCCCAAGGTCCTGATCATCCTCGGCGCCGTGATCATCGGGCTCAGCCTCGTGATCGGGATCGTGACGGCCGTGATCGGGTTCGGCCAGGTCGCCAGCGGCGCCGAGAAGTATCAGATCCTCGAGAGCGGCTCCGGCACATACACCGCCGAGGCCGACGAGACGGTGCAGCTGTACGCCGAGGAGGGCACGCCCGCTCCGCAGTGCACGATCGACGGCCCAGCGGTCGGCGAGGGCACCATCCAGACCAGCGGCTTCGGCAACGAGGGACGCGAATGGGACTCCTTCGACTCCTTCACCGCCGAGGAGGCCGGCGACTACACGATCGACTGCGGCGGCACGCCCGTGATGATCGGCCCGCCCGTCTCGATCGGCGGCATCTTCGCCGGCCTCGGCGGGATCTTCCTCGCCATCGGCGGCGGCGTGCTCGGCTTCCTGCTGCTGGTGGTCGGCGTGATCATCCTGCTCGTGCGTCGCGGCCGCGACTGAGCCGGACTGGTGCGCCCGCACAGCGTCGGCGAGACCGCTGCGGACGGGCGCCCGCCGGCCCGCGGACGCCGCACGCCGGGGATGCACGACGGGCCCGGCAGGAGCGATGCTCCTGCCGGGCCCGTCGGCCGCTCAGCGCAGGGGCTGCGCGGGCGGGACGCTCAGGCGTCCTCGGTGATCAGCGGGTACACGCCGTTCTCGTCATGGACCTCGCGCCCGGTCACGGGCGGGTTGAACACGCACACGCACTTGATCTCGGTGCGGGGGCGCACCTTGTGCTTGTCGTGGTCGTTGAGCAGGTACAGCGTGCCGGGGGCCAGCTCGTGGATCTCACCGGTGGCGAGGTCCTCGATGGTGCCCTCGCCCTGCGTGATGAAGACGGCCTCGATGTGGTTGGCGTACCAGAAGAAGCTCTCGGTGCCGGCGTAGAGGGTGGTCTCGTGGACGGAGAAGCCCACTCCCTCCTTCGCCAGGATGATGCGCTTGGAGCGCCAGTTCTCCGACTTGATGTCGGCGTCGGTGTCCTCGACCTCGGCGAGAGTGCGAACGAGCATGGTGGGTGGTCCTTCCGGTGGGGATTCTCTGGTCGTGGTCCGCGGGCGCGCAGGGCGACCCGCGGGCGTCGGCCCGACGCGCGAGGCGACGGGCCGACGGGGAGCGGGGCCGAGGCGGCCGCGCGCGGGACCGTCGGACCTGGGGTCTTCGGGGACCCCGGGCCTCCGGGCCCCGGACGCTTCGGGCTCGAGGCGCCTCGGACGGTGGCGCCTCAGGCGGCGGCGAGGGCCTCGTCGACGGCGGCCTCGATGATGTCCAGCCCCTTCTCGAGCAGCTCCTCGGGGATGGTGAGCGCGGGCAGCAGCTTCACGACCTCGTCGGAGGGGCCGGAGGTCTCCACCAGCAGGCCCTCCTCGAAGGCGCGCGCGGCGATCGCGCCGGCGATCTCGCCGGAGGGCATCTGCAGGCCACGGGCGAGACCGCGGCCCTTGACCACGAGCTCGTGGTCGGCGTGGCGGGCCGCGATCCGGTTGAAGCGCGACTCGACGTAGGCGCCCTTGGCCTCGGTGGACCGCTGCAGCTCGTCATCGCTCCAGAACAGCTCGATGGCCTTGGTGGCGGTGGCGAAGGCGGGGCCGAAGCCGCGGAAGGTGCCGTTGTGCTCGCCGGGCTCCCAGATGTCCAGCTCGGGCTTGATCAGGGTGAGCGCGAGCGGGTGGCCGTAGCCGCTGATCGACTTCGACAGGGTGACCATATCGGGCTCGATCCCGGCCTCCTCGAAGCTGAAGAATCCGCCGGTGCGGCCGCAGCCCATCTGGATGTCGTCGACGATCAGCAGGATCTCGTGCTCCTTGCACAGGTCCGCGAGGCCCCGCAGCCACTCGGCGCGGGCGGCGTTGATGCCGCCCTCGCCCTGCACCGTCTCGACGATCACGGCGGCGGGCTTGTTCAGCCCGGAGCCGCCGTCGGTGAGCAGGCGCTCGAGGTACATGAAGTCGGGGACGACCTGGCCGAAGTAGTCGTCGAAGGGCATCGGGGTGGAGTGCACCAGCGGGATGCCGGCACCGCCGCGCTTCATCGAGTTGCCGGTGACGGACAGCGCACCGAGGGTCATGCCGTGGAAGCCGTTGGTGAAGCTCACGACGGACTCGCGCCCGGTGACCTTGCGGGCCAGCTTCAGCGCGGCCTCGACCGCGTTGGTGCCGCCGGGGCCGGGGAAGGCGACCTTGTAGTCCAGGCCGCGGGGCCTCAGGATCTTCTCGTCGAAGGTCTGGAGGAACTCGCGGCGCACGTCGGTGAACATGTCCAGGCCGTGCACCACGCGGTCCTCGAGGTAGTGGTCGATGACGACCTTCTTGAGCTCGGGGTGGTTGTGGCCGTAGTTCAGGGTGCCGGCGCCGGCGAAGAAGTCGATGTACTCCTTGCCGTCCTCGGCGGTCAGCACGGAGCCCTTGGCGCGGGTGAACACGGCGGGCCAGCCGCGGGAGTAGGAGCGGACTCCGGACTCGAGCTCGGTCGGGTCGACGGACGGGGCGCCGGCCTGGTCGGCCGGCTGGCGCTTCGCGGTGGTCTCGGTCGGGGCGGTCGTGGTCATGCCATCTCCTCGGGTGGGGTGGTGCGGTGGTCTGCGGGGAGCAGGAGGGCGCGCGGAGGCGCCCCTGCCCGGTGGTGGGGCACGGGTGGGGAGCTCAGTTCCCGGCGTGCAGGGGACTGATCGTGTGGAGCAGCTCCGCGCCGTGCCCGGCGTCCGGGAAGTGCTCCTCGGTGATCAGCTCGGTGATCTCCTCGCTCGCGCCGTGACGGCGGGCGAAGGAGGCGAAGAGCCGCTGCGAGGCGGTGTTGTCCTCCGTGATGGTGGTCTCGAGCCGCCTCACCTGCGGGAGCTCCTCGAGCAGGGCGTCGAGCATCCGGCCGGCGACCTGCTTGCCGCGCTGGGAGGCGTCCACCGCGATCTGCCAGACGAAGAGCGTCTCGGGCGCGGCGGGACGGAGGTACCCGAGCACGAAGCCCACGCCCTCCCCGTCCCGCACGGCGAGGCGCGAGGTGGCCGCGAAGTCGCGGGCCAGCAGGAGGTAGGCGTAGGAGGTGTTCAGGTCGAGCGTGCCGCTGTCGCGGGCCAGGCGCCACATGGCGGCGCCGTCGGCCAGGGACGGGGGCCGGATCTGAAGGCCGGGGCTGTCTCCCGCGGCCTGATCGGTGGGTGAAGGGTGGTCTGCGCTGTGCGTCGTCAACGGGCCCATATCGCCGACCACGCTAGCCCGGCGACGCGACGATCGGGACCCCTCGGTCGGGCCGCGGAGGGGGTTCCTCGGTGTGTCGTGACGTAATTGTGACGATCTGGCGTCCGCTCCACGGATTGTCCGACAACCCTGTTCGATGTGTAGCGACCTGCGGCGTTGTCCTGCAGGCCAGTGGGCGGATCTGAGGTGCGCAAGGACGGGAGTGGTGTGCGTCACGTGTCCGTGCACTGGGACACGAGCCTCGCGCGCGCGGGGGCGTAAAGGTCTCCGGCGCCCGGCCCGCCGGGAGGAGAGCCCGGGGAGGGCCCGCCCCTCCCGCTACCGTCGAGCCCATGAACCCCCTCGAATCCCTCAACGAGTTCCTCGGCAGCGCCGAGGGCTGGCTGTGGACCTGGGCAGGGATGCCCGTGGTCATCCTCCTCGGCCTCTACTTCACCGTCCGCACCGGCGTGGTGCAGCTGCGGATGATCCCCGCGATGCTCTCCGCGATCGCGCAGAAGCCCGTGCAGGAGGAGGTCGAAGGCCCCGGCACCGACGCGAAGCGTTCGAAGTCCCTCAGCGCCTTCCAGGCCTTCTCCGTCTCCGCCGCGGCCCGCGTGGGAACCGGCAACATCTCCGGCGTGGCCGGCGCGATCTTCCTCGGCGGCCCCGGCGCGGTGCTGTGGATGTGGGTGATGTGCGTGCTCACCGGCGCGGCGAGCTTCATCGAGTCGACCCTCGCCCAGCTGTGGAAGACCCGCGCGGACGACACCTACAAGGGTGGCCCCGCCTTCTACATCCACCGCGGCCTCGGCTCGCGCGGCTTCGGCGCCTTCTTCGCGGTGCTGTTCATCTTCTGCTTCGCCTTCGCCTTCACCTCGCTGCAGGCCAACACCATCGTCGACGCCGTCACCGGCGCGGTTGCCCTGTACACCGACCCCGACGGCCTGCCCTGGCTCGCCCCCGTGCTGGGAATCCTGCTCGCGGCGCTGACCGCGGGGATCATCTTCGGCGGCATGCGCCGCGTGGCGACCGTCGCCCAGAACATGGTCCCGATCATGGCTGGGCTCTATCTGCTGATCGGCATCGTCATCGTCGGCCTGCACCTGGGCGAGCTGCCCCGCGTGCTCACGCAGATCGTCACCGAGTCGGTCTCCCCGCAGGCCGCGATCGGCGGCGGGATCGGCGCCGTGATCGTCAACGGCGTCCAGCGCGGCATGCTCTCGAACGAGGCCGGCATGGGCTCGGTCCCCAACGTCGCCGCGACCGCCTCGGTCAGCCATCCGGTCAAGCAGGGGCTCGTCCAGACCCTCGGCGTCTACTTCGACACCCTGCTGATCTGCTCGATCACCGCGTTCATCGTGCTGGTCTCCTTCCCCGACGTCTCCACCGGAGGTGAGGGCCTGACGATGGTCCAGGAGTCGCTCTCGAGCACCCTCGGGCCGTGGGCCGCGATCCTGCTGGCGCTGATCATGTTCCTGCTCGCCTTCACCTCGGTGCTGGGCAACTTCTCGTACGGCGAGGCGAACATGCACTTCCTGACCTCGAAGCGGGGCTGGCACGTGGCCTTCGGCGTCGCCGTCGTGGCGCTGGTGCTGATGGGCTCCGTGATCGCGGTCGACCTCGCCTGGACCATCGCGGGCGTCTCGATGGTGTTCATCGCCCTGATCAACCTCGTGGTGATCGCGCTGCTCGCCCCGACGGCCGTGAAGCTGCTGAAGCACTACAACGCTCAGCGCGCCCAGGGCCTGGACCCGATCTTCCTCGCCTCCGACCTGCCCGAGATCAAGAACGTCGAGGTCTGGGTCGACGAGGACGTGTGCGACTACCAGGACGCCCGCGAGGAGGCTGCCGCCCGCTGACCTGCGGGACGCGGCGGGGCGGTGGGCCGACGGGCTCGTCGCCCCATGTCCGAAGGGCGTCGAGCCCGTTTCGAAGGGCGCCGACCCCGCCTCGGAGGTTCGTCGCCCCCGCCCCGATGGGCACAGGGTCTTCACGCGCCGCGCCGAGGACGTGCACGCTCTCGGCGCGGCGCGCTCGTAGTCTCGTGCGCGATGAGTAGCAGTACCAGCAGCACCGCGAGCCCTGCGACAGGGACGAGGACCCTCTCGGGCCCCGCGGCCTCGACGAGCCCAGCGAGCGCGACGAGCGCCGCGGCGCCGACGGGAGAGCCGACCCGTCAGCACTGGATGGACCTCCTGCGGGGCACGGCGATCCTGCTGGTGATCGCACACCACCTGCGCCTGGTCCAGCAGATCTGGGACGGCGGCACGCCCTGGGCGATGGTCGAGCTGTCCGAGGCGCTGGCCCCCTTCCGGATGCCGGCGCTGCTGTTCGCCTCCGGTCTGCTGCTGGCCCGCCCGGCCGCTTCCTCGCCGGGAAGCTTCGCGGCCTGCTGTGGCCGTGGCTGCTGTGGTCCGCGGTGATGCTGCCGATCCTCGGCTGGGGCCACGCTGACGAGCCGCTGTGGTGGCTGAACGGGATGTACACCTGGTTCCTCGCCGCGCTGTTCTGCTACTACGTGATCGGGCTGGTCACGAGGCGGATTCATTCCGGCTGGGTGGCGCTCGCCTCGGTGGTGGCGTGGATGGCGCTGCCGCTGCTGGGGGTGGCGCACGACATGGTCGGGCCGCGCCCGGACAAGTTCGTGTTCTATGCGGTGTTCTTCTTCGCGGGCGCCGCGCTGCGCCCGGTGCTCGCCCGCGGGCCGGTGCCCTGGATCGTGACGGTGCCCGCGCTCGCCGTCGCGGCGGCCTGGGCGCTGCACGCCGCCCGGATCGACGTCGAGCCGCAGGTGCCCGTGCTCACCCAGGTCGTGGTGCTGCTGGCCGTGGTGGGAGCAGTGGGCGTGCTCCAGCGGCTCCCGCGCCTACGCGCGCTGCGCCCCGTGGAGTGGCTGGGCCGCAACTCGATCGTCCCGTATCTGGTGCACCTGCCGGTGATCGAGCTGCTCGGCCGGCACATCGACCTGCCCGCCGGGCCGGGGACGTTCGCGCTGTACTACGCGGTGACCATCGGCGTCTGCGTGCTCGCGGTGCTGCTGCGGCCAGTCACCGGTTTCCTCTATGCGTTCCCGGCGCGGAAGGCCGCGGGGGCGCCCGCTGCGGCGGCTGGCGAGGTGGTCTCCCAGGCCGCGGAGCCCGTCGTCGATCGCGCCGTCGACGCGATGCCTGCGGCAGGCGCCGCCCCCGTGGGCGAGGCCGCCCCTGCCTGCACGCGCCGGTAGGATGGGCAGGCCCGCTCGGCGGGCACGGGCCTGTAGCTCAGTCGGCAGAGCATCGGACTTTTAATCCGCGGGTCGAGGGTTCGATCCCCTCCGGGCCCACCGCAGGTCAGATCGGAGAAGTTTCCTCTAGGGTAAGTGCTTCGAGCCGGAGTTGACAGCAGCTTTGACAGCAACGCGGCTGTGCGGGTGCAGCGTGGCAAGTTGTGGATAGGAACGCCGAGTCGGCACCTTTGTGCAGGCCGTGATTCGTCAAATCGCGGACTTCGGGGGCGCGGCCCCCTTTCAGTCAGTCGAGCAGTCGTCGCCCTCATTGCTATCTGGGGGATCGAAAACTGTAGTGAGTTCGTCTCGGATGACGAGCGCGTTTGCGCAGTTCGTCGGGTATCCAGTCAGTAGATCTCTGTCACCACGGAAAGTGCAGTTCTCCGCTACAAGAGTGATGCTCTCGGCAATCTGGTACATGTAGCCTGACAGTCCGGATGTGTAGAGGCCGTCTTTGCCTTTCGGGTAATTTTCATACTTTGTACGATTGTACTTGACTCCCAGTAGGTCAATGAAGGCCTTCTCGGCATCGGCGATTACCTTCTTTTTCTCGAGAAAGTCGGGCCCGCCGGGGTGTCCAGTCAGTCGGTCCGTCAATGCGAGCGTTCGCACAGATACTGGCTCGATATCGAAGGCGAAGAGGTAGATCTCCTCAGAGATCCGTCCGCCGCCATATATCGCGAACTCGTTATTTAGGATACGCTGGCGAGCTTCGTGTGATCCGCTGAACAAGCGGACGCCAGTGTTGTTTTCATTGGAGATGCCGACGTACAGGAGTTCATAGTTGGTAAATTTTCGTAGATGGTGCAGCCCGGAGATTCCAGGCTTATTCCTCCATCGGTCGAAGAGTAGCTTCTCTGTCGTGAACCAGTCGAGAAGTGGTGCACGATCCGCGTCTACTTCACTCGCGGACCCCTCGTGTATTGAAATGAACTTGTGGCGCTCGTCAAAGGAAAGGGTGATATCGGCGTGAGGGGACGAGGATGGAAGTTCGTCCAGGTTGATCTCGGCGCAATCCTCAACAGTCTCGCCTGTGTCCAGCGTCATCTTCAGGGGGAGTGTTAGGAGGGTCTCATCACTTGAAATCTCCGGATGGCCAAAGAAGATCTGCGGGCGCTTTGCGATCATATAGAAGTTGCTGTCTTCCAGTACAGCTTTCACCTCACTGTCAGATACTATGTATTCTGCTTCAAAGCTTGAAACGGGCGGGTATACAAGTCGCAGGTAGTTCAAGGCGATACGGGACGAGTCCATGCGCTCATTATGCTGCGTGCAGGGGCGATGTGAGGGCGTGATTCCGGCTTAGGGCGCCAGTCAGCGTTGCTCGGGGTTGCGACAGAGCGGCTGTGGTGGTTGGTGCAGCATGTTCGCAGCTCGGCGCATAAGGCCATGAACGTCTTGGCGCGGTCAGAGCGGATCCCCAGCTTTCCGCATTTTGATGCGTTCCTCGTCGGGGCAGCCGTCCCAGCGGTCGCTGAAGTCCTTAGCGATGGCCAGGGCGGCGGTCAGCTCGTAGCTGGCGTCGATGGTCACGTTGACCCGAAGTGCCGCCGTCTCGAGAGCCGTCTGGAAGTAGTGGCAGACCGTCTGCAGGCCCCACAGCTCCTTCAGGATGCCGGCGACCTCGCTGTGTCTGAGGTGGTGTGGCACCGGTACCGCGACGACATCTTCGGCGATTGCCATTAGCAGCTCAACGGTGAGCGGGCGATGGCTGCAGTCGGACGATTCGAGGCCCTCGGACTCCTGCTCCCAGATGTCGGCGACGCTCACTTGCTCCGGAGAGGGGTCGTCATCGACCAACGGGAGGCGGCGCCCCGCGTCGTCGGCGAGGGGCGACTCGCGCGGGATCGAGACCGAGATCGGAGCTGGTCCGCTTCTCGAACTCGGGCTGGAGTCGTCGTGAGCGGAGCCCCTTCGCTCCGAAGCCCTGGTTCCAGATCGGTCGACTCTGACCGATGCGTTCGTACACTTCCTCAGTCCCGATGCGAACGCGGTCGTACTTCTCGTCGCGGAAGAGGGCGACGGTCCCCGCGAACGGCTCCCGGTGCCAAAGCCCGGTGTTGGCCACGTACGCGTACTCCGACACTCCGTCGTCAGCGACGATGATGCCGTTCTCGTCGGGGTGGTGGTCGTGGAAGACGCGGTAGAAGTCGACCATCGTCAGACGTCGCCGAGCAGTAGCGCCCAGGATTCTGCGTACTTCGCCGCGAGCCGGATCCTGGTTGTCTCTTCGAGCAGCGCGGTGCGCTCCGGATCGGTGTTGTCGATGAGGTCTGCGGTCTTCACAACTCGAGCCACCGCATGGGCGCGGATGGCCGCGAAGTAGTCGGCTCGTGCGAGGTCGGGCTTCTTCGTCAGCCGGTCCACCGCCTCGAGGACGAGCTGCGGGAATCCCTGCTCGCGTAGATCCTCATGGGTCACGTCGGTGTCTTCGACGACGTCATGGAGCCAGGCTGCCGCGATGCACTCGGTCCGCAGATCGGCCGGAGCGATGAGCGCTGCGCGCTCCGCGACGCGACGAGGATGGTCGATGTAGTTCAGAACTGACTTGTCGGTCTGCCCGGCATGGGCGCGGTGCGCGATGGCTTCGGCGCGTTCGATGGGATCCAACGGGAACCTCCTGAGGGTGTCTATGTGTGCGGGATGGGGTCGACATGCCAGGGAGTGATCCACTCGGGCGTGCCGTCGGATCGTTCGTTGTGAAGCTGAGCATCGACGACGAGGGAGTGTTCGTCTCGGCCGGTTCCCGCGTTGAACTTGGTGATCGATGCTGCGCGGAAGATGAACGATCCGTGAGTGTGGATGCCCCGTCGGGCGAGTCTGATGAATTCCCGGGCTTCGTCGATCGTCAGGAAGAAGACCCCTTGCGATGCGCCGTTCAGGGAGCGCCATGCGGCGATGTAGCCCACCTCGATCTGGCAGTCGTCAGTGTGGCGTCGCCTCGGCATCCGGTCGACGTACAGGATCGGTCCCGGAAGCGCGGGGGCGGCGTAGGGCGGGCTCGAGGAACTGTGCTGCGCGGCGCGGTCCTCGCGCTCCGGGTTGCTGCCGAAGAACGATTGCTCGGAGAGGTCGCTCTCGGATATGGCGCCGAGGACCTCGAGGGAGGGAACGAGCGGGTGTCGCATAGTGATTCTCCTTGTCGATGCAGTCGGTGGAAACGTAAGTGGATCGGCGCGGAAACGCAAGGTGACCTGCGGATTCGTAGTCTCGTACTTACCGAACCTCGTAGTCTCGTAGATTCGTATTCTCGGTTCCGAAGAGCGCGTCCATGCGCTTCGCAGACTCGTCCTGGAGCGCCGGGATCACGTGCGAGTAGGTGTTCATCGTGACCGCGATGGCGGAGTGCCCGAGCAGCTCCATGACCACCCGAGGGGCGACGCCTTCCGCGAGCAGCAGCGAGGCGCAGGTGTGGCGGAGGTCGTGCAGTTTGACCCGGCGCAGCTTCGCCTTCTTCAGCAGTGCCTCGAAGGCGCGGTTCACGTTGCGGGGCTCGATCGCGGTGCCGGCCTGGGAGGTGAACGCGAGCGTCGCCTGGTCAATGGGTAGCTCGAGCGAAGCAAGCTTCTCTCGCTCGGAGGTGCGGTGACGGATGAGTGCGTCGATGCAGAACCCGGGGAGCACGACACGACGCCGAGAGGTGTCGGTCTTCGGGCTCTTCAGCCGCAGCTCCCCTCGCGACCGCTGGAGTGACTGCACGACGTTGAGGTGGCCGTTGTCGAGGTCGATGTCTCCCCAGCGCAGTCTCAGCGCCTCGCCGCGTCGAAGGCCGAGACCCACGTACAGCGTCCACAGAGCCTCCCAGGAGTTCCCCTGCGCGGCCTTGAGGAGCGTGCGGGATTCGTCGGGAGTCAGCGGCTCGACATCTTGCTTCGGAGGCGTGGGCACCACGACGAGCTGTTCCTGCTGGCGTCTCTCGGTTTCGCGAACGAGGCCGAGCGCGAGGCCAAAGATCTACGGACGCTCCTGACGGCCTACGCTCACGCCGTCGCAAGCGAGCGGCCCAGCCTTCAGGAGGTCGCGAGCTGGCAAAGAGTCACCCCGGGCAACCTGCGGCGTAGGTACTCGCCGATCCACGTAGACGCCGTCAGGTCGCTCCTGAGCGACCGGGTGGTCAAGTCCCCGGAAGTGGTGTAGCGAT